>JBBSPH010000012.1:0-19944 GCA_038258985.1 Flavobacteriales bacterium | reverse complement strand
TAATTAAATACTAGAATTGTGCTGGCAGGTGGATTTGCCATGTAGCTTTCCATTTGTGCCATTTTGCTAGCCAGATGCTGTGCTTCTTTGATGATGATGACTTGATATTCTGCCATCATTGGAAACCGTTTAGCAGACTCTACAATCTCCTCTACCTTGACATCCTTGCCGTAAAGTACCATCTGATTGAATCCCTTTTCTGACTCATCAAGGACATTAGCTTCTATGTAATCGCTTATTTGATCAATAAAATAAGGTTCGTCACCATGTAAAAAATAGACGGGCGCGTACTTTTTATTTTTAATGTCTGATAGAATATTCTTGAGATCACTCATGAAGAGCCGTGGTGGTTTTGTAATATTGTGATATGAAGGCACTACGATTGCCGCCTGCAAATTTCAGGGTTAAAAATACTGAAAAAGGGCGTTTCATTTTTGATCCCATCCGCAAAAAATTTGTTTCCCTTCAACCGGAAGAATGGGTACGACAACATATCATTCACTGGCTCAGGGAATTTAAAAAGTACCCAATTAGCTTAATAAATGTTGAGAAGCAGCTTATGATTGCAGGTGTTTCAAAGCGGTATGACATAATCGTCTTCAATCCAGATGGAACTATTCATGTCATTATCGAGTGCAAGGCACCAGAAATAAGCCTGAGCCAGACCACCTTTGACCAGATCGCTCGATACAACCTGGTGGCAGAGGCTTCCTATCTCATGGTAAGTAACGGTATGGAACACTATTTTTGCACGATGGATTACGAGGCACAGCGCTATCAATTTATCACAGACCTTCCAGATTATCAACCATGAAACTAGCCATCGTCATATTGAATTGGAATGGGTTAGAACTCTTAAAAAGGTATCTCCCAATAGTAGTTCAACATTCCCTGGGCTCCGAGATCTACGTTGCAGATAATGCTTCTACAGATGGGAGTATTGCCTGGATCAATGATCATTTTCCACTGGTGCACACCTTATCCATTCCTGAAAATTTAGGGTATGCTGGCGGTTATAATTATGTGGTTCCCAATATTGAAGCTGAAGTTATATGCCTCTTGAACAATGATGTTGCCGCTACAAATGGATGGTGCGAACCATTTATCAATTCTTTTCAGAAATTTCCAAATCTAGGTGCGGCACAGCCTAAAATTTTGGATGACCTTAATAACGACATGTTTGAGTACGCTGGCGCCGCTGGAGGTTTTCTGGATCAGTTAGGGTATCCTTATTGTCGCGGTCGCATTTTTGAGCATGTAGAAATGGATCATGGGCAATATGACTTTAGAATAGATACTGACTGGGCAAGCGGCGCTGCATTATTTATACGTAAAAGTGCCTTCTTGAAAGTTGGCGGTTTTGACGTGGATTATTTTGCACATCAGGAGGAGATTGATTTATGCTGGCGTTTACGGCAGCAGGGATATACTATTCAGGTACTGCCAGAATCTCATGTGTATCATTTGGGTGGTGGTACTTTGAACAGTATAAGTCCAAGGAAAACATTTTTGAATTTTAGGAACAGTCTCTTTTCAATGGTAAAGAATGATTGCAGGTGGTATTGGTGGATTTTGATTTTCTTTCGCCTACAATTGGATGGTCTAGCTGCTTTAAAATTTTTATTCAATGGCAAGCCAAAACATTTTATTGCCGTTCTCAAAGCACATTTCAGTTTTTATGGTCTGTTGCCCAAGATGTTGAAAAAGCGTAGCAGTATTCAAAAGGAGAATCAAGTACATTCCATCAATTTAGGCATAAAATCTATCGTTGGCGCATACTATATCCTAGAGAAGCGACGTTTTAGCGACTAGCCGATTTACGGTAAACTTTTGTTAAGCAATTGGCACAATTATTGACAACTCATCTTTTAATCTTAATTTTAAACCAAACCTTTTTAAAATGAAAAAACTAGTTTTAATTGCCCTTACCGCCATGATGGCTGTTTCCTGTGCTTCTAAGAAAGATCTGGAAGCTGCCCAAGAACGCGCAAGACTTAATCAAGAATTACTTGATTCTGCCACTGTTAAATTGAACGCCTGTCTTGCAGATGAGAAAGCCTCTGCTGCAGAGCTTAACGCCATGAGAGCACAAGTTGCTGATCTACGTGCAAACAATCAGTCGCTTATCAATAATACTGGAGATTTGACAACTCTTTCAAAAAAGGGAGCTGAAAATCTTGAGAAGTCACTAGAAAGCCTACGTGAGAAAGATCTACAGATCCGCACATTGAATGATGCGATCACTAGAAAAGATAGTGTTACCCTAGCGTTGGTACAAAGCTTCAAAGGAGTTTTAGGAAATCTACAGGATGAAGATATCAGCATCAATGTTGAGAAAGGTGTAGTTTTCGTTTCTATCAGCGACAAGTTGTTGTTCGCTAGTGGTAGTGCAAACGTTAACAACGCTGCAAAATCTGTTTTGGGTAAAGTGGCCAAAGTGGTAAATGACAAGCCGGACATCGAGATCATGATTGAAGGACACACCGATGACCAATCTATCAGTACTGCTAAATTTGAGGACAACTGGGCACTTAGTGCAGCTCGTGCGGCTTCCGTTACCAGAATCCTACAAAATGATTTTAACGTCGCGCCAGCTCGTATGACTGCAGCAGGTAGAAGTTATTACGTACCAGTTGCAGATAACGATTCTGCTACAGGTCGTGCTAAAAACAGACGTACCAGAATTATCGTTCTTCCTAAACTTGACCAATTCTTTGACATTGTTGAGAAGGGAATGGAAAAAGCAAAAGAGAATGCTAAAGCTGGTAAATAGTCCAGTCCTAAATTAAACACAGAAACCTCCTTGAAAAAGGAGGTTTTTTTATGCGCTACAATTTCGTGGAGTGAGCCATAGTTCGCTTTCGCGATAGTCGTTTTCTCTATATCTTTAGTTGCAACACCATAGATATTGAGGTAAGCACTACTATCAATTCCATAAATGTAAAACAAGAATTCTGAGAATGAGAGCTTTACTGTTCTCAATTGAAAAGAAAGTTACCGGTTCAAGAAACAGGATATACGTATGTATACAGTCACTAGCTAGTTGAGCGAAGTTTATGCAGCATTGATAGGGTAAGAAGCATTTATCAATATATGGTGAATATAGGTCCTATACGATTAGTACGCTATAGATGCGTCAATCCACACGACTATAAACTTCTTAGATAGAAATGAACTTTATTCTACAGGAAAAGGGTGGGTGAGTAAGCTTTCGCGAAAGCGAAAAAATTTATACCACAGAAAAAATAGCAGCACCATAAATCGCAAAACGCAGGAAGCGCAGTAGACCTATAATGATCCAATATTTGAACGGATAACGCAACATACCAGCCACTAAGCTGCCTACTGAAAAGGGTAGCGGCAACAATGCGCCTACGGCAATCAAGATACCGCCCCATTTTCTGGCCATGATCAGTTGCTTGGCCATTTTGACTTCCAGGTAATTATGTACTGCGGGAATTTTAAGTGACCAGCGTCCCAAAAAGTAGGAGCACATACCACCTAGATAAGAAAACAGCGCAATAAGAAAAAGATTGAACAGTGGATCTGCCGTTTTCCCAGCCCACGCGATAAAGAGTTCTGGCGGTATAAGTCCCAGAATAGTTTCTGAAACAAAGAAAAAAGCGAGAACACCATTGTTGGGCAAATTATTTACTGCATATTCCAACATGTATGGCAAGCCGCCATCGATAGTAAAATGCAGTACACCTAATAATGCAACGACGACCAAAACGGGTGGCATCGATTTTTTGATACTCTCCATCACAAACGAATAGAATCCCGTCACTTTGTAGTAACGGTGGGCGCGTTTGGGTTGGAATTTATCTTTAAATGAAGACATCGGCATTTTTCAAGGATTGCGAAATTAATACTATCGATAGGCGATCCCTGTTAAATTCTCAATAATTAAAAAAAATCAACAATGTCAGCCGTATGGCTCGTTTCAAAGCATTTAAATTCCCTATTTTTGCAAATCCCAAATTTGAAACACCTCTATTTATGACTCCAGATCCACAGGCGAATACCAAAACCCTTTACGATTACCAAAAACGCGATTTAGGAGCTATTTTTGACCGCATAGACGACATGCCGGACGATTACAAATTACTCTACCAATTGCCAACTGGTGGCGGTAAAACAGTGGTTTTTTCGGAAATCGTACGCCGCTATATCCAACAGAAAAATAAGAAGGTTGTTATTCTAACCCACCGTATCGAGCTGTGTAAGCAGACTTCTAAGGTTCTTGATAGCTTCAATGTCAAGAACAAGATCATCAACTCCAAAGTCAAAGAACTTGATGACCAGAAGGAATTTCAGTGCTTCGTTGCCATGGTGGAAACCCTGAACAATCGTATTCAGGATGACAAACTAAAATTAGAGGATATAGGAATGGTGATTGTCGATGAGGCGCACTACAACAGTTTCCGCAAATTGTTTAAATATTTTGAGCACTGTTTTATGCTGGGCGTGACGGCAACTCCATTGAGTTCCAACTTCAAGTTGCCCATGAAGGATAACTATGATGAGCTGCTGGTGGGTGACAGCATTACCTCACTGGTAGAAAAAGGTTTCCTTGCACAGGCGGTGACACATACCTACGATGTAGGTCTAAGTGGTCTTACAATTGGCATGAATGGTGATTACACCGTAAAGTCCAGTGAAAAGTTATATACAGACCAGAGCATGCAAGACAAACTCATGCAAGGGTACATGGAAACCTCCAAAGGAAAAAAGACACTGATATTCAATAATGGTATACGTACAAGTATAGAGGTAGAAGATACCTTTAGACGTGCTGGGCTGGAGGTACGCCATTTGGATAATACAAATACAAAGGAAGAGCGCAAGGAAATCCTGCGTTGGTTTAAGAAAAAGCCGGATGCTATCCTGACGTCCGTTAGTATTTTGACCACTGGTTTTGATGAACCATCGGTAGAGTCCATTATCCTCAATCGCGCTACGAAATCATTGACCCTCTATTACCAGATGATAGGGCGTGGATCTCGTATCTACAAAGACAAGAATGACTTTCAAATTATAGATTTGGGAAACAACGTTGCTCGTTTTGGACTATGGAATGAGCCCGTTGACTGGCAACAGGTATTTAGATCACCCGATTTTTATGTGGAGAATATCGTTTCGGACGAGGAGATCGAGCGCAACTTTGTGTACAAATTACCAGAAGAGGTCAAGGCAGAGTTTCCCAATACGAAAGACTTTGCTTTTGACGTGCGCGGCACATACAAGCGTATTACTAAAGAAAATCGCAAGTCTAAAGAAGTTCTTGATGAGTCTATCTCACAACACGTGCAATGGTGCGTAGAGAATAGCGAGGATGTGTTTGACGCCAGGATACTTGCAAAGTTATTGAAGGACGACATAAGTGATCGTATACGACGTTATTCCTACTGCATCATCAACAACACAAACAATTATAAGGATTGGTTGGAAGAGGATTACTACCGCAGACTGCGCATGGCGCTGCAACAAGAGTTCGCAGGAGTAGAAAGTTAATAGGGTAGCTATAGATTATTCAGGGTAAGTTCGCTTTCGCGAAAGCGAAATGCCAGTAATACTCCCCTAAATTTATATCTCAAGTATTTTATAACAAAAAGCGCACCCATCAGGTGCGTTTTTTTAGTAAATGTGATTAAAACCTACGAAGCTTTCAAAGTTGGTCTGTTCGCCGCATTTGCCAATTCCCAGGCAGTTGCAAAGATCAATTGTGCGCGTTGTGCATATAGATCATATTCAATCTTGTCAGGAGTGTCGCTGGCCTTGTGGTAATCTGCATGTGTGCCGTTGAAGTAAAAAATTACTGGAACATTGTTTTTAGCAAACATATAATGGTCCGACCTGTAATAAAAACGGTTAGGGTCAGACGTTCCATTGTATTTGTAATCGAGGTCTAGATTCACTGAGTTTTTGTTTGCCTTTTCACTCATGTCGTGCAAATCTTGACTCAACATGTCGCTACCAATCAGGTAAACATAATTTGATTTTTTCTCACGCTCGGGATCAATGCGACCGATCATGTCAACGTTTAAATCGGCAATAGTGTTTGCTAGAGGGTAAACTGGATTTTCTGTGTAGAATTGACTACCCTGTAATCCTATTTCCTCTGCAGTAACGTGTAAGAATAAAATGGATCGCTTAGGACCATTTCCTTCTTTTTTGGCTTGTTGAAAAGCTTCTGCGATCTCTATAAGCGCTATGGTACCGCTACCATCATCGTCAGCACCGTTGAAAACCTCTCCATTACGGGTTCCTATGTGATCTAGATGTGCAGAAATAACGAGCACTTCCTCTGGCATTTCAGATCCCTCGATAAAGGCAAGGACATTTTCTGAGGTAATCTTGCGTTTACCAAAAAACTCCTCTGGTATAGGTTGTAGAAACTTGCCGTTTCCAGCGCCTCCTGGAACGCCCATTTCTTTGTATTTGTTGGTAAGGAATTCTACCGCTTTGCGTTGACCGGGAGTACCTGTCATGCGACCTTCCATCTCGTCACCGGCATAAATATAAAGCTGCTCTTTAAGTTCGGCAGCCGTAATGGTATTCATGTATTTTGCAACCGTTGCTTTGTCACTTAATGCATCAGATTCCATTGACTCCACATCTGTCATCGCAGGTGGTGGTGGTGGTGGCGCAGAAGGTTCTGAAGTTTGGTTTTTGACGCTATTGCAGGAGGCTAAAATTGCCACTGCCATAGCGGAAGTTAAGAGAGTAGTACGTATCATATATTTTGGTAATTAATTTTTCAAAATCTTGTATTCCTCATAGCATTCACTAATGGCATCGAGGATTTGAAGGTCATTAGCGCCAGTGATAAATTCCTTTGAGTATTGACAATTTCTTAAAATGGCATCAATACTTACTTTATCCATTTGTAGTAAATTGACCAATGTCTCCCGGTCATATTTAGATTGTAAAAGGTTTCGTATCTCATCTTGCTCTTTGATTTGTCGAACCTTGCGCAACGATTTACCTTCTTTCCCAAACGTATTGAACAAGAAATCTGCTGGGTTGAAAATGGAACTGAGTACTTTATTGATCGCCTGTGGCGCCGATCCACCAGCCTCGTAAGACTCGGGTAAGCCACTAATGCTAAATCTTCTATTGGTATAAATAGGCGCTCGTTTTGCATCTATTTCTAGATAACCGGTCAAGCCGCTATCCGTCACGACCACATCCTCCAGGGCAATTCCTTTTTCTGTCATAGAAATAGTTACATCACCATATTTTAACCAGTCTTCCGTCACACGAACATTGATGGTCTGAAAACCGATATAAGAGAAGTAAAGCGTATCATTCACGGCTGCTCTAATCTCAAACCTACCATCTTGTTTGGTGACAGTTCCAATTACCTTGTTGAGGTTAACAATATTTACGTCAGACAGGATGCTGTCATCCTTAGCATTGAGTACTTTTCCTCTAACTATGCCATTGGAGGCAGTAGACTCTGTCGTTGAACTATTTTCGCCTTGAGCGAGACCCACAGAGATAGCTCCTAGGAAAAAGATGATACATGTGGTAAAATAGAGTCTCATAAGGAAGGGACTAAAATAGGTTTTCTATAGTAAATTTTGAAAGGTTTACTATGCTTTGTTGAGGTTTTCCAAAAATGTAATCATCTGCTTAAACGCCAGGCCACGATGGCTAATACGGGATTTTTCCTGCTGATCCATCTGGGCAAAAGTTGTCGTAAATCCTGATGGTTTAAAAATTGGGTCGTACCCGAAGCCTTTCTCGCCATCCCGCTCCCTTACAATTTCACCCGTACATATACCTTCAAAGGTATGTTGATGGCCATCCATAAAAAGTGAAATAACTGTCAAAAAATGTGCTGATCTATCAGGGTGTGGTTCGATATTTTTTAATAATAAATCCATGTTATCATTTGCATCACGCTGCACACCAGCATATCTAGCAGATTTGACACCAGGTGCTCCATCTAGTGCGTTCACAATAAGCCCTGTATCGTCTGCAAATACAGGCATCTTCGTGCGTGCGCGCACATAATCTGTCTTCAAAATAGCATTGGCTTTTATGGTGTCGGCAGTTTCAGGGATTTCATCGTGTAATCCGACATCTTCCAGGCTTAAAAGTTTAATGCCAGCGGGCATCATTGCTTGAATTTCTGCAATTTTATTTGGGTTGTGAGTAGCGAATAATAATTCCATTTTTAGTTATAAAGTTTCAGAGATCTCTCTCAGTAAAGTAGCATCTACTTCATGTTTGATCTCTGGACGGTGGATTTCACATTTCGTACCAAAAAGCATTTCAATTTTCTTTTTTTCCAGTTGTATCAAATCGGCTGTGAGGTATTCATCCAGCGTGCCTGCGATATGAATGCACCTGGCAGATTTTAATTGAAATAGTGAACCGTCCTGTGCATCGAGTTCGGCTGGTATACTGCCGCTATGCATGATGAGCGCCTTAATAGGTTTTTCATAATGTTTCAAAAAGCGAGTCGCGATGGATACACCTTGTGAATAACCCATGAGAATCAATCTAGGGTCTCCAGTCAATCGCTCTTTTTCCAAAATAGCATCAATATAATTGAGATTGTTTTCCATCTCCATTGCCGTATCAACTCTGGTAAGCCAGCTCGCTCCTACGTGCTTGAAATCCTTACCTAGATAAAATTTAGAAGGAGCCTGTGGAATAATAACTGCATTTAACTGCGGGTCCAGATCTTTGAAGTATTTTTTGAAATAAGTGGCGAGGTAGCCTATCCCATGAAAACAGATCCAGATATTCTTGGTCGTTGATGTTACAGGGTATAAAACTTCGTAGCTATTGGTGTGTTGATAGGTAACAGTTTGAGACATATAAAATGTGGATGGCTTATTTTTGATAAAGATATGGACAAACAAAATACTCTCGAACGCTGCAATGCCATTTGTAAAAACACACTCATGGAAACTCTCGACATCACTTTCGTGGATGTGGGAACAGATTTCTTAACCGCAAAAATGCCGGTTAATTCACGAGTCCATCAACCTGACGGAGTGCTGCATGGAGGTGCTAGCGTCGCTCTTGCAGAGTCGGTCGGGAGTGCTGCCAGTTACCTGTTTTTAGACACAGATTCATTCGCGATCCGTGGTCTTGAAATAAGTGCAAATCATACGCGATCCAAGGTAGAAGGCCATGTGTTTGCAACTGCCCGTTTCCTACACAAGGGTAGAACTACACAGTTATGGGAAATCAGAATAACTGATGAGCAGGAAAGACTTATTTCCATTTGTAAATTAACCACTATCGCTCTTAAAAAAGAGGCCTAAATCCCTATCGCTTGCGCGAAAATATCCTCACATATCTCACCGAACTTCTTGCAGAAAAGAAACCGTTTCTACTGTTACGAAAGGCAGGGGGCAAAAATGTCAAAATACTGAGTCAGCAAACTGAAAAACTATACAAAACAGCACCTGACAATATGACTTACGGTGTTTTTTCAAAATTTCAAATTAAAGATAACCAGTGTTTTATATACGGTGAAGCGGTTAAAGAGTTGATGTGGAATATAATGCCAATAGAAGTTAATGGTATAACAGGAATATTGCCTTCAGAAGGACAAATTGATCATCAAAATAGAGTTGAGGCTGCAGTAGAAACCATCAAAAACTCCGAATTAAAGAAAGTTGTCATCTCCAAAAAGCAGTCTTTTGAATCGAACATGACTGAACTTGAAATGTTGTCTAGTTTATTGGATTCCTATCCAAATGCAAACTGTTATTTCTTCTACCATCCATCAGTTGGTAAATGGATGGGTGCCACTCCTGAAACACTTCTTTCCTACAAGAAAAGCGAGCTAAAAACCATGTCCTTAGCTGGTACCAGATCACAGGAATTATTTGAAAAAGATGGCTGGAAAGCAAAGGAAATTGAGGAGCAAAAACTGGTCACAGACTTTATCGTTCAGGCATTGAAAACTGCTCAAGTCGATCAAATTAAAATAGGTGAATTAGAGACGGTACAGGCAGGTAAATTATTGCATCTAAAAACCAATATTTCTGCGCATACCAAGTTTAAAAATTTGAATAATTGCATTGAGCAGTTACATCCTACGCCAGCTGTTTGTGGATTACCTCGAGAAGCAGCACTCAAATATATTCTGGAGCACGAGAATTACGACCGCAGTTTTTACACGGGCTATTTGGGTTGGATAGATCCCATAGGTCAGGGAGCTGACTATTACGTAAATCTGCGTTGTATGCAATTGCAGGAGAATTCTGTTGAACTATATGCCGGTGGCGGCATAACGGCATTAAGCAATCCACTCGATGAATATCAAGAAGTACAGAACAAATTGAAGACCATGGCCGCATTGCTGTAGTTTGATATTTTATTTTAGGTATGCAAGCCTTGAAGAATCAATCTGCAACATCGCGTTAAGGTATTTTTCTAGCGATTCATTCGATCTTATCTTTGTGTATGACCACAGCCATTTTACATGCACAACAAGTGCTTTTGCTATTTAAAAAACGCAGAGTCCAAAACATAGTTATTTCTCCTGGTTCCCGCAATGCACCATTGACTATTGGATTCACTGCAGATAGTTATTTTAATTGTTACAGCATTGTAGATGAGCGCTGTGCGGGTCATTTTGCACTGGGCATTGCTCAGCAATTGCAGGAGCCGGTGGCATTACTTTGTACCAGCGGTAGCGCTTTACTAAATTATTATCCAGCCATTGCAGAGGCGTATTACAGCGAGATCCCTTTGATCGTCTTGAGTGCAGATAGACCACCGCATAAGATTGATATAGGCGATGGGCAAACCATACGCCAGCAGCACGTATTTGCAAATCACATTTTATTTGACGCCCAACTAGAGATGATTGCTGATGCCAGTCAAACAGAATATCTGGTTACCAATGAGCGTACCATCAATAAAGCCATCACTACTGCGATCTCCCAACACGGTCCTGTACACCTAAATATACCTTTTGAGGAACCTTTGTACAAAAAGATCGACTCCACTGATTTACAGGTAAAGGTCATGGATGTGCTCAAAGAGGAAACAACGATTGTCCCAGACCAATTTTTTGATCAATGGAAAAAAGCTAAACGAAAACTGGTGATTCTTTCCACGTTGAATCCGCCAGTGTTTGAGCAGGCAGATTTGGATTTTTTGACTTCAGACCCTAGTGTTCTTATCATGAGCGAGGTTAGTGCTAATGTTGTTCATGAAAAAATTGTCTGGGGTATCGATACCCTTATCGCACCCATAGAATTTGATGATGCAGAAATTGCTGCCCTGCAGCCAGACCTTGTGGTAACTATAGGTGGGATGATCGTTTCTAAGAAGATCAAGCAATACCTACGCAGATTCGAGACTAAAATCCATTACCATGTGGGTCACCGTCGCGCCTATGACACCTTTTTTAAGCTCGCTGCACATATCAAGATGAAACCCAGCAAGTGGCTGGCACAACTACCTACGATCTTTGTGGAAAGTGATTACCAAGACCACTGGCTCACCCATTTCCAAACCTACCTCAAAAAAAGGCCAGCTTACTTTCAGGACATCCCGTGGAGCGATATGAAGGCGTTTGAACTTGTTTTCAATCAGCTTCCTGATAATATCATTCTACAATTAGGCAATAGCAGCACCATTAGGTATGCGCAACTCTTTCAAATGAACACAACCCATAAGGTTTTCTCTAACCGCGGTACCAGTGGTATAGATGGTTGTACCAGCACAGCTGTGGGAGCAGCAGTGGGCAGCGGCGTGGCAACTATTTTGATTACCGGTGACCTCAGTTTCTTTTACGATGCTAACGGATTGTGGAACAATTATATTCCTGGTAATTTTAAGATTATCGTAGTGAATAACGGCGGTGGCGGCATCTTTAGGATACTTCCCGGTGAGAAGGATGCTGCTCATTACACGACCTTTTTTGAAACAGCGCACGAGATGGATGCGACAAATTTATGTAAGATGCATAAGTTGGGTTACCACAGTGCTGGTGACGAGTCCGCTTTCGCGAAAGCGTACTCCGATTTTATCAATGCAAACGACCAGCCACAGTTATTGGAGCTTTTTACACCTAGAGAAGTAAATGATAAAATATTGCTGGACTACTTTAAATACTTGAAATAAAACTTTATAGCGGCTCAAAATTTCAGTAGCTTTAACAGATAACTAATCAAAACCAAAATCTACGATGAGCAAATTTGAAGAAAAATTGGAAAAGTATATGGCCTCTCACAAAGAGCATGTAGGCGGCAAGCTGGACGAGCAATTATTGACTAAGGTCACGAAAGGATTAGGTCCATCCATCTACAACAAGGATGCGGAGACGGTAAGCATGGAAAAGTCTGAAATGGAACGTGTCGTAGAAAATTATTTGAAGAAAAAATTAAGCCTTTCTGGAGATAACCTTATGGGATCTGTGGAGGCAGTCATGGAGAAATACGGAAAGAGCAACCGCTCAAAATACCGCGCAGTGATTTATTATATGTTGTGTGAGCACCATAAAAAGCAAGCGGTTTATAATTAGTTTTTAAAATAGTAGAATGTGTCTTGTCCTAAATAATCGATACAGATTATTAGAGGCTTAAATTTATTATTTAAAGCTTAATGATGCTAGCATCGTTAAGCTTTTTTGATTTGTACTGTTTTCTTTTGAGTTTGTTTTGTTTGTGCATCTGTTGTGGTGTGAGCATGTGATTGGATAGGTGTGGTCTTAGATCGTTGTATATTTCAATAGCGTTCCTGATGAGTTTCTTCTTGATTTTTAGATCCCTGATATCTCTCGCTATATCGAACTCTTGTTTGAGTATCCCGTTTACCCTTTCGGCAATGGCGTTTTCATAGGGATCATACTTCTCCGTCATGCTTGGCTTTATGCCATTACTTTCGAGCAGTGCCTGATATTCATTGGAGCAGTACTGAAGGCCTCTGTCCGAATGATGTATAAGCGGCTGATCTCGGTGACTTCTGTTCTCCAAAGCCATTTCCAGTGCCTTTAGTGAGCCTTCCACGGCTAGACTATCAGAGACATTGTATCCCATGATCCTTTTGGAGTACGCATCAGTGACCAATGCTAGGTAAGATGGATTCTTCCTTGTTCCCACATAGGTGATATCGCTTACCCATAACTGTTCCGGTCTACTGATCTCTACGTTACTCACTATATTTTTATGCTTTCTGAACCTATGGTGTGAGTCCGTGGTTACATGGTAACTCCTCTTGGGCATTATTAGCATATGGTTTGCCTTTAGTATCCTAAAGAGCTTATCCCTTCCAACCTTTAGGCGTGACAGCTCCACTTTGAGTTTATGGTATAGTTTTCTTCCGCCAAGTTTTGGCATCACGTTACGAATGGTTTGTACCAGAGTGATCACCTGTTGTGCAACTGATTGTTTGTTTGCCCTCGATCTGAGAGCTCGATAATAGACCTGTCTGTCAAGCCCAAGTAGGTTACAGGTGGAGACTATGGTCTCCTTGTGCTCTTCCTTGAAGTTTTCGATAACTCGGGCGTGTAGTTTTTTCTGATCTGGATATCATATTCCTTCTCTGCCATATCTACCAGCATATCAAAGATGATGACCTTCTTGTCTGCGCGCTCCGCCAGGTGTTCTGCTCGGGCCTTATGCTTCTCCAGCAGTTTTACCTTTGCCTCCAACTCGACTATTCTTTGTTCCGGTGTTTTTTCCATAGTTACAACTGATAGGTTCTCCCAATCAAAAGTACCATATTTCCTGAGCCATGTGGTAATTGTTGATCTGGCCTGTATGCCATATCTCAGATGGGCATTGAGCCGATCAAGCCTTCCGGACTCAATATCATCGACTACCTGAAGCTTGAAAGAAAACGAGTAGTCTTTTTGGGTTCTTTTTACAAAACCACTGTTTAAAGGTGTTTCCATTACACTAAGGTTTTAGTGTATCGCTATTTCAGGACGGGACAATGCTTTCAATGAAAATTCCCAAGCCATGAGGCTTGGGAATTTTTTATTTTACTGAGTTTTTGACCACCTGTAGAAAATCTCAAACGTGAGAAACTGGAAATCATTGGCGGGTTCTCAAAGGCTTTAGAACATTACTTTACAACTGCTTTCACTTCCTCGACAGTTACTATTTCTCCCTTGTTCCAGGTTTGAACCGTGTAATTCATCACATCTGCCACTTCTTGATCATCAAGACCTAAAGGCAGCATCACGCTATTATAGGGTTGACCATTGACCACAATTTCACCTTTCAGTCCATATTTTACGGCATGTATACTTTCGGCGCGTCGTTTTGTCAACCAGTCCGATGGATTGAGTGGAGGAAACGCTCCTGGAGCGCCTTTACCGCTAGGCAAATGACAGGTAACGCATAAGTCACTATAGATCTCCTTTCCACGGGCAACGCTTTGGGCAAGTGGATCCTGTGGAACCACTGTGGCGTTGCTCGAAGTTACTGGTTCTTGATCTTTATCATTTTTACAACTAACTGTGGCTAGACCGATAAACAATACTATCAAAAGATGTTTCATGTTTTTTTACTATTTAAGGTTCAATGTTCAAGGTTCAAAGTCCCAGGTTCAATTCAAGATTTCAAATTCAAGGTTTAATGCGTCAAGTTTATCGTTATTGATAAGTAGTTAAAGATTTTTTCAAATAAAAAGTCTCCAATCACCAATCAAAGCATCCAAAAATTTAATTTTCTTAACTCTTAACTCTTAACTCTTAACTCTTAACTGCTTCCTGCTCTACAGCATCCCAGTATTCATAAGCGCGGCGCAGGTGAGGGATCACGATGGTTCCACCCACAAGGGTTGCGATGGATAATGCTTCTACTACTTCTTCTTTGCTCAAACCTGCCTTATGGCTTTCTTCTAGGTGATATTTGACACAGTCATCACAGCGCAAGACGGTGCTGGCTACGAGGCCTAGCAATTCTTTAGTTTTCTTATCCAGTGCACCAGCAGTAAATGCGTTAGTGTCCAGATTAAAGATCCTTTTAATGATCTTGTTGTTATCGTCAAGAATCGCATCATTCATGCGCTCACGATAGGAGTTGAATTCTTCTACTAAGTTACTCATTGTTTTAATTTAGCTAATTTTCTTTTGGCGCGTGCTTCACGATAAAGCACGTATTTTGAAATATAAATACTGATCTCGTAAAGTAACAAGACGGGTATCGCAACGATAATCTGGCTGGCGATATCTGGTGGAGTGATTATGGCTGCTACAATCAACACAATGACGAGTGCAAACTTGCGGTATTTGCGCATCCCTTCTGGTGTGGCAAGGCCTATTTTGGTCAGGAAATAGATGATAATCGGCAACTCAAAAAGAATCCCGCTAGCCAGAGCACTGGCGCGTATGTAGGCGATGTAACTCTGGATGCTAGGTTGCGTCTGCACAAAGTCACTTAACTCATAAGTCAACATAAAGTGAATCGATAAAGGAGCAATAATGTAATAGCCAAAGACCACTCCAGTAAAGAACAAAATACTACTGACGATTATAAAACCACTGCTATACTTGCGCTCATTATTCTTTAATCCAGGCGAAATAAATCGCCAAAACTGCCACAAAATATAGGGAAATGCTATAATAAAGCCCACTGTGATAGATGTCCAGATATGAACGCTGAACAGGTCAGACATTTCCCGGGATTGAAGGATAAAATTAAAGTTGGGATCACAAAACTCACTCTCAATACCTACATAGCGACCTATTTTACAGAAAAACTCATAGGTCACAAAATTCTTCTTGATGGGACCAAACATGATCGTGTCAAAAATAAACTTCCGCGCAAAGAATGCAGCTGTTGCACCTATAAGAATACTAATGATGGAACGTATCAGGCACCAACGTAGTTCCTCTACATGGTCCAGAAAAGACATTTTGTTTGGGTCAACCTTCGTACGTGCCATTTAGACTATTCCTTCTCTAATTACATCGTGAATATGAACCACACCAGAATATTCTTCATTTTCATCCACAGCGATCAATTGGGAAACATGATTTTCTTCCATAAACTCCCGCGCTTGTATCGCCATGGAGTCGGCTGTGATCGTTTTTGGGTTACTGCTCATAATGTCCTTGGCTAATAGGGAGTCAATATCTTTCCCACTGGTTAACATACGTCGCAAGTCGCCGTCCGTAATAATACCAGTGACCTTATTATTTTCCACAACAACAGTCATTCCCAGCATATTTTCTGAGATATTAACAATCACTTCCCGCATGGACGTATCGGGAGCCACTTGTGGTTTGCTGCGCTGCTCTGCCAGGTCACTAACGCGCAGGTATAGTTTTTTGCCCAGTGCACCGCCGGGATGGTATTTGGCAAAATCCTGATCTGTAAAACCCTTTAATTCTAGCAGACTTATCGCCAGCGCATCTCCCATTACCAGCTGCACCGTAGTGCTAGTGGTGGGAGCCAGACCATTGGGACAAGCCTCTTGCTGGATGGGTACATGAAGCACAAAATCTGCCTCCTCACCAAGGAAAGACTGTCGATTGCTCGTAATTGCAATTAATTTATTGTCAAAATTCTTGATCAGCGGAACCAAGACCTTTATTTCTGGTGTGTTGCCACTTTTTGAGATACATATGACGACATCGTTTTTCTGTACTATTCCCAAATCGCCATGGATCGCATCTGCCGCATGCATAAAAATGGCGGGTGTTCCCGTGGAATTCATGGTGGCGACAATCTTTTGGGCGATAATGGCACTTTTCCCTATGCCCGTCACGATGACTCTGCCTTGCGAGGTGTGGATGTGTTGTACCGCTTCCGCAAAAGCGGAATCCACCACATCTACCAGCGCCTTAACGGCATTTGCCTCTATAAGAATGGTGCGTTTTGCGACTTTCAGGATCTGATCTGAACTGTTCAAAGACAATGAATTTTTGTTGGGTTTGTTTAAAACGAATTTAATCGTAAATTTAGGGTACAAAGATAAACAAAAACAGCGCAGCCGTATGGCAATTCAGCATTCTGGATTAGAGGAAAACCTCAAGAAATACTTCGGTTTTGACCAGTTTAGAGGTCTACAAAAAAAAGTAGTCAGTTCATTATTAAATAAGGAGGACGTGTTTGTGATCATGCCCACCGGTGGTGGTAAATCACTCTGCTACCAGTTGCCCGCATTGATGCAGGAAGGCATGGCGATCATCGTATCACCGCTCATCGCCCTGATGAAGAATCAGGTGGATGCCATTCGTGGGATATCGGACAACGATGGTGTGGCACACGTTCTGAACAGCAGCCTGACCAAAGGCGAGATACAGCGTGTCAAAGATGATATTGAAACCGGCATCACCAAATTATTATACGTAGCGCCAGAATCACTGACCAAGGAGGAATACGTTGATTTTTTGAAGGCGCAGAAAATATCCTTTCTCGCGGTAGATGAAGCGCACTGTATCAGTGAATGGGGCCATGATTTTCGACCAGAATACCGCAATTTGCGCAAGATCATTGACCGCATAGGCGATGAGATTCCCATCATAGGGTTGACCGCAACGGCCACACCCAAGGTACAGGAAGATATTCTCAAAAATCTACAGATTCCCAATGCCACTTGTTTTCAGGCATCGTTCAACCGGCCTAATCTCTATTATGAGGTACGACCTAAAACAGATCAGGTAGATTCAGATATTACACGATTTATCAAACAAAATGAGGGTAAGTCGGGTATTGTGTATTGCCTTTCGCGTAAGCGGGTAGAGGAACTATCCCAAGTTTTGCAGGTGAATGGTATCAAAGCCGTTCCTTATCACGCTGGACTTGATGGCAAGACCAGAGCGTCACATCAGGACATGTTTCTGATGGAAGATGTGGATGTCGTGGTTGCTACGATTGCATTTGGGATGGGAATTGACAAGCCAGACGTACGCTTTGTAATTCACCACGATATTCCAAAAAGTATCGAATCTTATTATCAGGAAACTGGACGTGCTGGTCGCGATGGTGGCGAGGGGCATTGTCTAGCTTACTATAGTTATAAGGACATTGAAAAGTTAGAAAAATTCATGTCGGGCAAACCAATTGCAGAGCAGGAAATAGGCCATGCGCTGCTGCAGGAAATGGTGGGCTATTCCGAAACCAGCATGAGTCGTAGGCAGTATATTCTTCATTATTTTGGAGAGGAGTTCGACCCGGCCACTGGCGATGGAGGCGATATGGATGACAATATGCGCAATCCCAAACCACAGCGAGAGGCGATTGACGATGTCAAAAAATTAATAAGCGTTGTAGATGCTGCTGGTGAGCGTTACAAGTCCAAGGATATAGTAAAAATATTAGTTGGGAAGAGTAATGCCATGATTTCCAGCCACAAGTTAGATACGCATGAATACTTTGGTAGCGGTAAATCGCAGGAACCAGCATTCTGGACGGCATTAGCACGACAGGTGCTGGTGGCAAGATACCTGCGAAAAGATATTGAATCCTATGGAACCCTAAAAGTTACTGACGCAGGTCGTGAGTTTCTAAAGGACGGTAAATCCTTTATGATGAGCGACGACCATACCTATAATGATGATTCCAATACCATCGTTGGTGGTGGAACATCCCTAGCCTTGGACGAGAAACTGGTCAAAATGCTCAAGGATTTGCGCAAGAAAGTAGCGCACCAGAAAAAAGTCCCGACTTACGTGGTATTTCAAGATCCATCACTGGACGATATGGCCACAAAATACCCAATCACTATTGAAGAACTTGCCAATATCAACGGAGTAGGCGAGGGCAAGGCGAGAAAATTCGGCAAGCCTTTTGTGGATTTGATATCGGAATACGTTAACGATAATGATATCACTCGTGCAGACGATTTGATTATCAAATCCACGGGAACTAAAAGTGGTAATAAACTATATTTCATTACCAGCATTGACCGTAAACTTTCCTTTGAGGATATCGCTGACGCTAAAGGTATGGAAATGGTAGACCTGATCAACGAATTGGAAACAATCGTCTACAGCGGCACACGATTAAATGTAGGCTACTGGGTCGATGAGGTACTAGACGACGATCAGCAAGAAGAATTGCACGATTACTTTATGGAGTCAGACAATGACCACATCGATGCTGCCATGGAAGAATTTGACGGCGATTATGAGGAAGAGGAATTGCGCTTGTATCGTTTAAAATTCATCAGCGAGGTGGGTAACTAGATCTGTAATTTCACATGTTTGAATCCTGGAATTGAGAAAGTTTCCTATGGTGATATGACCTTTTGATGTGGGATATTTTTTGTATCAAATTCTCTTTTGTACTCATAAATGACACGCAACCAATTGCTTTAGAACGCATCTAGTAAGAAATTACCTCTATGAAAAAGATTCTATTTGCAACGCTTCTTATGGGTTTCTTATTTTCTTGTTCAGAGGAGGATTCTGATAGCGAGTCTCGAGAATTTGTATCTAGAGATGTATCTGTGGGCATAAAGAGTGGGACTGATATCCAAAAGGTATTTGATTTTATCAATCAATTTGACCATAAAGTTGATAATATCAACTCATTAACATTTACGTCAGATCTGCCACCCGATCATCTACAGCTTGTAATTGACAAGTTGAACGAGAAGGAATATACAAATGATGGGCAGAGTTGGTTCGTAAATGGTTATCTGCATTATCAATCCAACCAAATCACGATTTTCCCACGGCTTTTTGCCATGCACGAGAGACGGTTTCAAGAAGACTGGAAAGATGCTATGAACGAATATTTGCTGAATGATAAACATTCTATCAATTTAACCAGCGGGATTATTCGTTTCAAGGTTACCGCTGGCGAGGAAAAACAGTGGAAAAGTCAGTTTGAACGTTTTGATATATTCAAATGGGCAGAGCTCAATTACATCGCAGAAATTGAATTGCACAACCAATAAAATTTATTGTAATCGATTGAAAATATTATACTCATTTAAACTACGCAATTAAAAGCACAACAGAAAATTTAGTTGATTAATCAAAGGTTAATGATGGTTTTC
>JBBSPH010000011.1:0-20170 GCA_038258985.1 Flavobacteriales bacterium | reverse complement strand
ATACTCCTGCATTTCACGTTGCCCGAATCCATATTCAATTAGATAGGCCATGCGCGTGTGGCTCATAAAATTTTGATAGGCGCTGTTTGCCATATGTCTATTTGCATCAAGATCGCTCCAGCGCACGTCAAATTTTTGGGTGTACATAGTAAAATTTTCCACAAATATACGTGGTAAAAATAGGTCTCTAATGGTTGGTAATTTGGTGGTGGTTCCGCTTTCAAGGAGTAAAACGACGCAGAATTTCATGCCGAGCGCTGTCGGAGCACGAAAGCGGAATTTTAGAAAAATTCGTTGCTAATCAGTCACGACGTGCGTTTCTGAAGCATTTTTCAACTTTTCCATCGCCCTCCAAAGAAAGATCGCAGTGATGATTGTACTAGATACATCTGCGATAGGGAAACTCATCCACACGCCATCAATACCATACATTTTCTTGAGCAACAAAATCAATGGTATCAAGATAATACCTGTGCGCAGCAGGGTAAGTAGCAATGCTGGCAAGGCCTTACCTATTGCCTGATAATATGCCGCACCGATGAGTTGGATGGCAATGATGGGCGTGGCAAAAAATACAATCCGTATGGCTACCGTGGTTTGCCGTATCACAGCTTGATCATCTGTAAATATTCCGGCGATATCTGCCGCATAAACGTAAAGCAACACCAGTATCAAGGCTCCCAATATGCAGGCATATTTGATGGAAACAAATATGACTTCCCGCACGCGTTTCCACTGCTGGGCGCCATAGTTGTAGCCAGCTATAGGAAGAAAACCCTGCGTGATGCCCATTACTGGGAATATCGCAAACATCATCAACCGACCTATGATACCAAAAACGGACACGCTCGCCTCTCCGCCCAGCTCAAATAATATATTGTTGAGAATAAGATAAAGTACACTAGTTGTAGCCTGGCGACCCAGGGTTACAAATCCCAAACTACCTATTTCCCGAAGGATATTCCAGTCCGGCAATAGTTGCCCTAGAGAAGGCATTAACTCGCTTTTTCCAGAAAGGAAAAACCAAGCGATGTAGATAAAACATAGCCCGTAACTTACAGTGGTGGCCCATGCCGCTCCCGCCATGCCCATATCCAATTGATTGATCAATATATAATCCAGCAACAGGTTGCCTACCGATGGAATAAGCATAGCAATCATGGCATGTTTTGGCGAGCCCTCTGCACGTATCACATTATTTCCCATCATGCACAGGGCAAGAATAGGCACGCCATAGAGGACAATACGATAATAGATTTTAGCCGGCTCGAATATATCTCCCTTCCCACCAAATGCAGGAACGAGCCCATCAATAAACACCAATCCCAAGATCACCAAAATAACCGTGATCAGTAGGGTAAGCGAGAGCTGGTTACCAAAGGTACGCCTGGCCTTTTCCCGATCGTTTGATCCCAAGGCTCTAGAAATAATACTAGCACCGCCAATACCTATAGCCATTCCCAAAGCGGCTATAAAAAAGGAAACGGGCAGCACAACATTGATCGCTGCTATTGCAACTGATCCTATCCAATTGCCCACAAAAATGGTGTCCACAAGAATATTGAGTGACATCACTAAAATCCCAATGGAGGCGGGAACAGCTTGCTGTACCAAGAGGCTGGGAATCGATTTAGTTCCTAGAAGCGCACTTTTTTCAGAAGAGAGGTTAGGCGGTTTTGCCAATGGATGTTGAGTTTATGTAAAGCTAAGTAGGAAGTTAGGACCATTTTCAGAAGCTCTGTATCTCCGCAAAAAAAGTGAAAACCAACACTTGTTCTGCGTTAATAGTACTGAATTATGTAAGAAATATGATTTAAACTGCGGCGACTTCGCTCATCGCCCATTCATCAATCCAGCGGCTTAATACTTTTACCCAATCTTCCCGCGTATTCAAACATGGTATGACGTGAAAATCCTTGCCGCCTACCTCATGAAAGATTTCCTCGCCTTCCATGGCAATTTCTTCCAGTGTTTCTAGACAATCGCTAACAAATGCTGGTGTGGCAATCGCCAATTTTTTAGTGCCGCCCAGTCCCATTCTTTCAATAGTACGGTCGGTATAGGGTGTCAACCATGGGTCAAACCCTAGTCTAGACTGGAAACTGGTGGAAAATGTCCCATCCTCCAATTCTAGGTACTCACCTACAAGTCGGGTGACTTCCTTGCACTGGTGACTGTAGCAAAACTGATGTGCCGGTGATGGTGTCGCGCAGCATTTCCCGTCCATTTTACAGTGTCCATTCGTGATATCACTCTTACGTATATGCCTTTTGGGAACGCCGTGATAGGAAAACAACAAATGCTCATAATCCTTACCTTCCAATGATTCCCTAATGGATTCTGACAAAACCCTAATATAATCTGGGTGATTATAGAATGGAGGCATTTGTGTGAAACTCATTTGTGGGAACTTTTCCCGGCGCAGCTCTTCTGCCTTGACTACAATAGTTTCTGTCGTTGCCATTGCAAATTGCGGGTAGAGCGGCACAAGCAAAACCTCTTTCACACCTTTATCACTCAATTCCTGCATTCCCTTTTCAATAGTCATGCTGCCGTAGCGCATGGCAAGGGCAATGGGAACGCTGGTAAATTCATCAATCTTTTCCTGCAAACGCTCTGATAAAACAATGAGCGGGCTACCTTCTTCCCACCAGATCTTTTGGTAGGCCTCGGCGCTTTTTTTGGGTCGCGTGTTCAAAACGATACCTTTGACTAGAATGGCGCGCAAAATATACGGTAGATCAATCACTCGCTCGTCCATGAGAAATTCATCCAGGTAACGTTTCACATCCTTGGGTTGCGGCGTGTCTGGCGATCCCAGATTTACAAGTAGCACTCCTTTTTTCATGAACTGTATTTTATGTAAAAATAATGGTTTTGTAGTCGGCTGTTTTTGGGATAGTTTACTGTTTAAAATTTAAACTTAAAGATGTTGACGTATATCGCTTTCGCGAAAGCGAACTAGTCTAAGTCTAAAGTTTTTTTTTCCAGCTACTTCAAGTTGTTTTTCGTTTTATTTTTCATTTTATTTTTGGAACGATCGACTTTGCTAGAATTTCATTTGTTTTTGTTTTTGAAATAGCCATTTGTAAATAGTTAAGTACATTTATCCAAACCCTAGAACATGGCCGTTAGTAAATGCCCAGAATGTGGCGAGGACATACGCGGTCGTGCAGATAAGCGGTTTTGCAGCGATTACTGCCGCAATGTGGCTAACAATAGGCTTAACCGCGACAGCAGCGCGCTTATGCGCAACATCAACAACCGGCTGCGCAAGAATTGGCGTATTCTCCATGAACTCAATCCATCAGGGAAGTTTACCGCCACAAGAAACAAACTACTTTCTAAAGGTTTTGATTTTACTCTTTTTACCAGCATCTATACGACCAAAAAAGGCGCCGTCTATTACTTTGTCTACGACCAGGGCTACCTCGCGATGGAAGATGATAAA
The DNA here is from genome assembly GCA_038258985.1 of Flavobacteriales bacterium. Lineage (GTDB taxonomy): Bacteria > Bacteroidota > Bacteroidia > Flavobacteriales > Flavobacteriaceae > Nonlabens. The sequence continues at coordinate 16,719 of JBBSPH010000011.1, read as the reverse complement.
TTCCTGATCGTTAAACGCGATACCTAAAAAATCGATATGAGACCCAAATCACATGTGACTTCCCTATTTTCTTTTTTTATCCTCATGGGATTGATCTGGTATTCATTTCATAGCCAGACACCCAGCAGCGCAGTAGAAAATAACATGGCAGAAAACGAGTGGTCCACCGCAAGGGCATTACAGCATGTAAAAGCATTGTCTACCGCTCCACATTACCTAGGCAGTCCCGGACATGAGCAGAACCGCAACTACATCAAGCGCGCACTGGAGCAGATGGGATTGAAGGTAGAGACGCAGACGGGCTTTGATATTGATGCCAGTGGCAACCTTTCCAGACCCGTCAATATCATGGCGCGTATTGAGGGTACGGCAAACAATGACGATGCACTGGTATTGATGAGTCATTATGACAGCGACCCACATTCCAGCCTGGGTGCCAGTGATGCAGCATCTGGAGTGGCGACGATTCTGGAAGGCATCCGCGCATTTATGGTGGATCATCAACCTAAAAACGATGTGATTATCTTGATTACCGATGGTGAGGAGCTAGGCCTTAATGGCGCGCATTTGTTTGTTTCAAAACACCGCTGGGAACAGGATGTAAAGATGATCCTCAATTTTGAAGCACGCGGCAGTGGTGGCCCAAGTTTTATGCTGGTAGAAACGAACGGCGGCAACCGCAACATCATCAATGCATTGAAGGATGCCGGCGTGGACTATCCGGTGGCCAACTCTCTTGCCTACAGCATCTACAAAAAATTACCCAACGATACAGATTTGACCGTTTTCCGTGAGGATGGTGACATCAATGGACTCAATTTTGCCTTTATAGGTGACCATATTGACTATCACTCGCAATTGGACACCTATGAAAATCTGGACCGCAACACACTGGCTCATCAAGGCAGTTATTTGATGCCGCTACTCAATCACCTTTCCAGTACAGATATCTCAAACGGTCTAGCCATTGAGAAAGGAATGGATGACATCTATTTCCCGCTGCCTGCCCTTGGGATGGTAAGCTACCCATTTGCCTGGATGAGCTGGCTCATTATCGTAAGTGGGATTTTACTCGTGGTACTAGTCGTTTATGGAATAACCAAAAAACGGATTTTTATACCACAATTACTGGTGGGATTTGTACCATTACTAGGCAGTCTCCTGTTGGGATTTGTAGTTCCCAACTACACCTGGAAGGCATTAAAAACAACTGATTTTTACATCGAGCAGTCCGCCGTGTTTCCTGCTACTGGGTATTTATGGATCGCCGCTGCGGCATTTTTTGGGATTGCGGTTTCCTTTTTACTGTACCACTTATTTTTTGGGAAAGAGCGCGTCGCCAGCCACATGGTCGCACCGCTTATCCTGTTATGGATCATTTGTCTCCTAGTCGGCTTTCCAGTAGGCGACAGTGGCTTGATTCCTGCGGCCTACCTTCCTGGCGCCGGTTTCTTTATCGTCCCGTTATACGCAGGATTGCTCATGTTATGGCTGCATTTGTTTAGAAAACGAGTGAGTTATCTGGTGATGCTCGTTTTATCCATTCCAGCCATTTTCATATTTGCACCGTTTGTCGCGGCATTCCCAGTTGCGCTGGGTATGGGCATCCTATTCGTCGCAGCGATCCTCAGTTCGTTATTGTTCAGCTTGCTGCTGCCAATCTTAGGCCATTACCGCAGGAAAGGTATTCTGGCAGGGATGTCTTTTATTATATGTGGGATTTTTGTTGGATTCGCTTTCGCGAAAGCGGAATTCTCCACCACCTCACCACAAAAAACCAGCCTAGTATATGTATCAGACGCAGATTCCCAAACAGCCAACTGGGCGACTTATGACCAGAACCTGAGCGATTGGACTAGGGAAAAATTAGGTGCTAACCCAGCTGCCGCAAGCGATGTCAACGCAAACACCATCGATTCCAAATATGCTGGAGCGTTTACCTACACCACAAACGCAGACTATCTAGCAATGCCAGACATACGTTCCCAAATAACAGTGGATACGATACAAAATGGTCAACGCCGCATTAAAATGATCATCGACAGTGATCGAAAAGTAGAGCGTTGGGAAGTGTTTTGTGATGCCCGGTTCCAATTCACCGCAGCTAAAATTAATGGAGCCGCAGTTCCCGTAAATGAGGATGGAGTGCCATTTGCTCGACGCCGCGGCAACCGCATGATCAGTTACTATGTTGCTAACGATGCGCCGCTAGTGATGGAACTTACCTTTGACGCCGCCCAGACACCCGAGTTTGAGATCTACGCAGCGAGTTTTGACCTATTGGAGCAATCCAGATTTAAGGTTTCGGCTAGACCCGAAAAGATGATGCCCATGCCATTCGTACTGAATGATGCCATTGTAGTCAAGAAAAGAATTACAACCAAACGCACTACCGATGAGTAAAACCATAGGAATCATGGGTTGTGGCTGGCTGGGAAAACCACTGGCGCTAGTATTATTAAAAAAAGACTTTATAGTCAAAGGAACTACCACGCAGATTTTCAAGTTGGACGGATTGCGCAGTTCGGGCATCGATCCCTATATAGTAGAATTGAGAGAAACGTTCATCGACGGCGGGATTGAGGCTTTCTTGGCAGATTTGGATGTTTTAGTGATTAACATTCCGCCGGGTTTGCGGGCAAATCCGCAGAGTGATTTTGCGGGAAGAATTCGCTTATTGCTGACCAACATCAACACTTTCAAAAACATAAAGCAACTCCTTTATGTGTCTAGCACCGCTGTTTTTGAAGATGGAGCCGACATACCAACCTACGACGAATCCTCTACGCCCAATGCCCAAGATCAAAAAGGCAAGAAGCTCATCGCTGCAGAGCAGCTAATAGTGGATGGTTTTGAAAACTCCACCATCATCCGTCCCGGCGGACTAATAGGCGGAGACAGACATCCCGTAAAATATCTCGCTGGAAAATCTGAAATTTCAAATCCCGATGCGCCAGTAAATTTGACAAATCGCGATTATTTAATTGATGTAATTGAGAATGTGATCCATGGTAAAATTGGATCGCCGGTTGTTCATGCAATTAGTGAAGAGCATGCATCGAGAGAATCCTATTATTCTAAAATGGCTCGGGAATTAAATTTGGAGTTGCCCTTATTTGACGATGGGGAATCGGTTGGGAAAAAATGTACTAGCACAATTCTGTAAGCGTGATCAACCTCAATTAATCTAGGTTAATTTGCACAACCTCTTCACATTCTTCATTCACGCAGACAAAGGAATTGCGTATTTTCAAGGAATCTACTTTTATACCACTACAACATTCACTCTCTAGAAATGTTGAAGAGATTTCCATGGTGAGCTCTTGGTTGTCTATTTTTATAGTAATTGGATCGTCCTCTAATAAAAAAATAGTAATTATATTAAGAGTATTGTTCACCGTAAATTCTAAATTTTGATCATTCTGAATAATTTCAACTTCAGTAGCGGCTTCAATTTCAAAAATATTTTGACCGCTTTTGATAAAGGTCAATTGAATTACATCAGCGCCAAAACAATCTACTAGGGCACAATCAATTCCTTCTTTTTCACTGTCAGAACAAGAAGAAACGAAAATTAGTATCATCATATATAAAATGAACTTTCCCATAGTCAGGTGGATTTTATTACTAGATGCTCCAATTTGTAAAAGGTTGCGTGACTAAATACGAATTATAGTACCGCACATCGCCAGTAACTTCCTGATCCAGCCAATCGGGTTTTTCAAATGACTCGTTTTCCGCATCCAATTCGATCTCTGCTATAATCAATCCTTTGTTTTCGCCTTCAAAAACATCAACTTCGAATATGTGATTCCCTAGTGGGATTTCATAACGGGTTTTATCGATCACGCCTGGCAAGCATAATTTTAATAGCTCTTCTGCCTCCTCAATCTCGATTTCTTTCTCCCATTCAAATCTGCTTATGCCTGAATTATTAGAGATGCCTTTAATGGTCAAAAACGCTTGATTACCTTTGATCCTGATGCGCACATTGCGTTCTGGGTCGCTAGACAAATAACCTTGAACAATTTTAAAGCCTTTGAGATTGCTTAAAAAATCGATGTTCTTGACGAGGAATTTGCGTTCGATTTCTTGCATTATTTCGTGTCCGTAATTTTATAGCCGCAACTAGGGCAGATACACTCTTTGACCTCTTTTGACTCTTTAATCTTGTCCATAAATGCAGAACTTATAATTCCCGTTGGTAAAGCCAGAAAGCCTATTCCTATAATTGCAGTGATGCCACCTAGTATTTTACCGGCTGCTGTAATAGGATAAACATCTCCATAACCTACAGTTGTTAATGTTGCTATCGCCCACCAAAAAGAGTGTCCAATACTGGCGAAGCTTTCAGGTTGTGCGTCATTTTCTATGTAATACATTAAAGTTGAAGAAAGTAGCAATAGAATAAACGCCACAAAGAATGTAATGGAGAGCTCTGATCTAGTTTCCTTTAGAACATCAAGTATAGTTTTTAATGCCTTTGAATGTCTACCTAGTTTAAAAATTCTTAATAACCGTATAAGTCTTAGAACTCTCAATATTCTTAGGTCTACCGCAAAAAGAAACGGAATGTAAAATGGAATAATTGCAATTAAATCGATAATTCCATAACCCGATGAGGCAAATTTCCATCGAGAATTAATCGATTTATATGATTTGAATGCTAATGGTGCTGTATACAATCTGACAATATATTCGACAGAAAATATTACTACAGAAAATATTTCAAAATAATAAAAGGCGTTAGCAAACTCTGAACGATAAATAGCATAAGACTCTAAAATTATAGCTAAGACATTGATGATTATCATCCAATAAATAAATTTTGAAACAACACTGCTATGTAGGAAGTCGTAGAGTTCTTGTTTCATATTACTTCTTAAATAAACCTTTCTGCTCAGCCTCATACCCTTCATCTACCAGATGGCTCTCCTTACTTTTGGCAGCATACACCGCAAGTTGATCACAGCGCTCATTTTGCGGGTGGTCATTGTGACCCTTGATCCAGGTAAATTTTGCCGGTGCCTGGTTGTAGGCTTTGATAAAGCGTTTCCATAAGTCTACGTTCTTGACGTTTTTCCACTTGCGCTTGATCCAGCCGTCGATCCATTTCTTGTTGACCGCATCGCTTACGTATTTACTGTCGGTAAAAACAGTGATGGGAATTTCTGGTTTTTTGATTTTTTCCAATGCGACGATCACGGCGAGCAACTCCATTCTATTATTTGTCGTCTTGCGATAGCCCTGCGCAAATTCCTTTTTAAAGTTTTTGCTGGGTTGCTCCATGACGATTCCATAGCCACCTGGACCAGGATTGCCTCGCGAACTGCCGTCCGTATATATATGTACCTCGTCGATCATTGCAACAGCTTTTCAATGGTAATGGGAAAATGTTCGTGCTCCAACGCCAGAACTTTAAGAGCAACATCTTCTGCAGAATCGGTAGGTACGATGGCACAACTTACCTGTTTTATAATTGCGCCCTCATCATAATTTTCGTTGACGTAGTGGATCGTGATACCGCTTTCGGCTTCGTTATTTGCTACAACGGCTTTGTGAACGTTGCTCCCATACATTCCCTTACCGCCGTACTTCGGTAACAGTGCCGGGTGGATATTGATGATTTTATTGGGGAAATCGGCTACCAGAAAATCCGGGAATTTCCAAAGAAATCCAGCAAGCACAATCAGGTCTGGATCTATGGTTTTGAGAAGGTGGTGTATGGAGTTCGCTTTCGCGAAAGCGAACTTATTAAAACTCATTCCAGCAATACCAGCGGTTTTTGCCCGCTCCAGTACGCCTGCGGTGCAGTTGTTCGTCAATATAAGGACAACCTGTATTGTCGCTGATTTCTTGAAATAATCCAATATGGCTTGCGCATTGCTGCCACCACCGCTGGCAAAAATCACGATCTTCTTCATCTGTCAAATATAGGAAGGTGGGTATAAAGCCTGGTGTGATTTCAAATTTTGATCTTCACATATCTTTAATAAAAGCGGTTTTGTCACAAAGTTTGTTATTTTTGCCATTCATTAAAAATTAAAACAAGATTATTATGTCTGACATTGCATCAAGAGTTAAAGCGATTATCGTTGACAAACTAGGCGTAGACGAGAACGAAGTTGTAACTGAAGCGAGCTTCACCAACGACCTGGGCGCTGACTCACTTGACACCGTTGAGCTAATCATGGAATTTGAGAAGGAATTTGATATCCAGATCCCAGACGATCAAGCTGAAAACATCGCTACTGTAGGTCAAGCTGTTTCCTATATTGAAGAAGCAAAAGCTTAATTAAGAGTACATGGAATTAAAGCGAGTTGTCATAACTGGAATGGGTGCCCTTACTCCTATAGGTAACAATCTAAAGGATTATTGGGAAGCATTGAAAGCAGGTAAGAGCGGTTGCGCTCCTATCACCTATTTTGATACTGAACATTTTAAGACAAAATTCGCTTGTGAACTCAAAGGCTTCAACGTCGAGGATTTCATAGACCGCAAGGAGGCTAGGCGCATGGACCGGTTTGCACAGTACGCTGTGGTTGCTGGTGATGAGGCCATTGCCGATTCTGGATTAGATACCGACTCTATTGATAAGAATAGAGTCGGTGTTATCTGGGGTGCTGGAATAGGCGGCCTAGAAACATTCCAGGAAGAGGTAAAAGCATTTGCCACTGGAAACGGTGTACCGCGTTTCAATCCCTTCTTTATTCCCAAAATGATCGCAGATATCGCGCCGGCGCACATATCCATCAAGTATGGATTTATGGGGCCTAACTACACCACGGTTTCTGCATGTGCATCGAGCGCTAACGCAATGCTCGACGCTGTTAATTACATACGATTGGGTCATTGTGATGTGATTATTACTGGTGGTTCTGAAGCTGCAATAACGCAAGCCGGTATGGGCGGTTTTAACGCCATGCACGCTTTATCAACTCTCAACGACAGTCCAGAAACAGCTAGTCGCCCATTTGATGCGACCAGAGATGGTTTTGTATTAGGTGAGGGCGCTGGAGCTTTGGTTCTGGAAAGTTATGAGTACGCAAAAGCTCGCGGAGCAAAAATCTATGCCGAAGTTATTGGTGGCGGATTCTCCAGCGATGCTTATCACATTACCGCACCAGATCCAGAAGGAAAAGGAGTTATTGCGGTAATGAAAAACACACTGGAAAACGCAGGTATCAATCCAGAAGACGTTGACCATATCAACACACACGGTACATCAACGCCATTAGGCGATGTAGCCGAATTGAAAGCGATCAAGGCCGTTTTTGGCGATCATGCCCCTAAGATTAGCATCAACAGTACCAAGTCTATGACAGGTCACTTGTTGGGAGCTGCTGGAGCGATTGAATCTATTGCCAGCGTCATGGCAATCAACCATGGAATTATACCGCCTACGATCAACCACACCACAGTGGATGAGAATATTGATCCTTCATTGCATTTGATCCTGAACAAACCAGAACACCGTGAGGTAAAAGTTGCCTTGAGCAACACCTTTGGATTTGGCGGACACAACTGTTGTATTGCCTTTAGAAAGATTTAGTACCTTTAAGTAGTACATGAATAAAATCCGCAGCCTTTTCCAATCTCGAAAATTACCCAATAAGGAAATTGAGACATTGCAGGAGGGAGTCAAAAGAATTACCGGCTTTTTACCTAAAAACGTATTGTTATACCAGACCGCCTTTACCCATAAATCAATGGGACTAAAAGGTGATGATGGCAACGTGATGAGTTATGAGCGCCTCGAATTTTTGGGCGATGCCATACTGGGCGCCGTGATTGCAGAATATATCTACAATGAAGTGCCTAGCGGTGATGAGGGTTATTTAACTAAAATGCGCTCAAAAATCGTAAGCCGTGAACATTTGAATGAGCTGGGCCAGGATTTTAATCTGATATACTTTGCACAAACGCAGGTGCCGCACAGGCATTTTGGTAACAACATTCATGGTAATCTATTTGAGGCTCTAGTTGGTGCTGTATACCTGGATAAGGGATACACGGTATGTAGAAAGTTTATTTGCAAGAAGGTAGTGGAACCTTATGTTGATATCGAGAAACTGGAAGGCAAGGTTATTTCATACAAGAGTTTGCTGATTGAATGGTGTCAGAAAAACAAAAAGCATTTTGATTTCAACGTCTATGAAGATACTGGCGCAAATGAGATCAAGCACTTTGCCGTCAAACTATCAATTGACAAAAAGGTGATCTCAAAGGCACGCGCAACCTCCAAGAAAAAGGCAGAGGAAAAAGCAAGCAAACGTGCGTTTTTTGCGCTGCAGGAACGTATGGCGATTAAAAGATCACCAGCGGTCTAATGCACTAACTAGGTGAGGGAATTTCGCGAAAGCGAAAAAACCACAAAAGCAGTGCAGGTAATTATTGCGGTAACGTTTTCGCAAATTATGTGCGAGCGATGAGATACTCAGGCGACAAAATTGTAGATTGTCGGTTACCTTTACAGGATACGTTTTATGGGAGCACACAGTATTTTGGAATGGGATATGGAAGAGGAGCCTTTTTTGCTTCTTGGGATTCACTCCACGGCAGAGCCCTACCGAATGGCGTTTCTCATCAACAAATACCTAAATGTTTCCTTTAAACGGGAAGTGCGGGATCAGGACATCAATTTACAGGAATATATTGCCCATTTTCCAGTGTACCGTCATGAGGACCTTGTCAATAACGTCACGGTTTTTTTGGTCGCAAACCATAGTAAGGCGATGCACAAATCAATTGCCAGCTCTGGCGGATTATTTCTCGACACTGAGCCTGCAGAGGTAAAAACTACGCTCATCAAGGAACACCGCAAGGTGGACTACTTAATTAAAATAGAAAAGGATGTAGCGCATTATCCTTTACAAAAAATGCGCAACCAACTGAACGAAATACCACAAGTCATTTCTGTCTACCCTATCGATTCTCTATCGATCAGAAATACAGACTATCTAATATTTGAATAATGAAAAGTACTTTAAAGAAGACCAAAATTGTTGCTACACTAGGACCGGCAACTGCAACCAAAGAGGTATTGCTCCAGATGATTATTGCTGGAGTCAATGTTTTTAGAATAAATTTTTCCCATGCAGACCATGATGCTGTAAGAGAACGCGTGCAAATGATACGCGATCTTAACGAAGAGCATGGTTTTGCTACAGGAATTTTGGGAGACTTACAAGGCCCAAAATTACGTGTAGGCGTAATGGCAGAAGAAATAGTCGTCCAACCTGGAGACCGTATTACTTTTTCTACGGGAAAACCTTTTAAAGGGACTAAAGAACGTGTTTACATGAATTACGATCGCTTCCCAAAGGATGTACAGGCAGGAGAGCGCATATTGCTCGATGACGGTAAACTTATGTTTGAAGTCGTCTCGACTGACCGCGAGAGCAACGTGATAACAAAGGTTATTCAAGGTGGACCGCTAAGGTCTAAAAAAGGTGTCAACCTGCCGCAAACAAATGTGTCTCTACCCGCATTGACTGAAAAAGACATTAAGGACGCTATATTTGCCTGTGAGTTGCAGGTAGACTGGATGGCATTATCCTTTGTACGTCATAGCCGCGATCTTATTGAATTACAAGATTTAATCAAGGAACATTCAGAACACAAGATTCCCATCATTGCTAAAATCGAAAAGCCTGAGGCTGTCCAAAATATCGATAAAATTGTAGCTTATTGCGACGGTCTTATGGTGGCGCGTGGTGATCTAGGTGTGGAGATTCCCGCCCATGAAGTGCCGTTGATTCAAAAACAATTAGTGCTGAAAGCCAAGAAAGCCCGCATTCCAGTAATCATTGCTACCCAGATGATGGAGACAATGATCACTAGCCTCACGCCTACCCGTGCAGAGGTAAATGATGTAGCCAATAGTGTGATGGACGGTGCAGATGCGGTAATGTTGTCGGGAGAGACTTCAGTCGGTCAATATCCCGTGCAGGTTATTGAGAAAATGGCAAGCATTTGTCGCGCGGTTGAGGATAGCGAATTGATCATGGTCCCTCATGAGGCTCCACACATTAAAACCAAGCGCTACATCACTAAGTCCGTTTGTTACCACGCGGCTAAAATGGCAAACGAAATAAGCGCCAAAGCTATTACTACGATGACTAACAGCGGTTATACTGCATTCCAGATAAGCGCCTGGAGACCAGCTGCTCACATTCTGACCTTTACCAGCAATAACCGTATTCTTACTCAATTAAGTTTGCTTTGGGGCGTTCAGGCATTTAGCTATGATAGGTTTGTGAGCACAGACGAAACCATCGAGGACGTGAATAAGTTTGCATTGAAACATAGGTTTGTAGAAAAAGGTGATTTCCTCATCAACCTTGCTGCTATGCCCGTTACCGATAAAGGAATGGTCAATACCTTAAGGGTGAGTGAGATTGAATAATGAGTTGAAGAGTTGAAATTTTTAAAAGCTGGAGAAACTTGCAAGTTTCTCCAGCTTTTGTTTTACTTGGGTTGCTATAAGGGTGGACTTAAGTCCACCCTTATGGAAAAGATTTCCTGGACAGACCATCAAAAATCAAACTCCAGCTGTACCTCAACAAATTCGTCTTCCTCCTCTTTATCTTCAGTATTGAGATTGCTCAAAGAAAGTCCCAGTAAGCGCACGCTTTCGCGGAAGGATTCCTGACGCACCAACTCTGTAGCAATTTCTAGGATCTGTTCTTTTTTATTGACATAATGCGCCACAGTCTTACTGCGGGTCTGCATTTTGAAGTCGCTGTATTTGATTTTGAGTGTGATGGTTTTTCCTGCCACATCATTTTTTGCTAGCCGTGTTTCGATTTCCTCAGCGATCTGGTCAAGACGCTCCATCATAAATATCTCGCTAGAGATGTTGTCGGAAAAAGTACGCTCTGCTCCCAACGATTTGCGGATTCGGTCTGGTTTCACTTCGCTATTATGAATCCCGCGAACGATGTCATAGTAATAGACACCACTCTTTCCAAAATGCTCTGCCAAAAACTCAACCGATTTCAGTTTCAAATCGGCACCATTGAAGATGCCGTGTTGGTACATTTTTTCTGCGGTGACTTTCCCTATACCATGAAACTTACGTATTTCTAACTGTTCTAGAAATTCCAGTATCTCTTCTGGTAAGATGGTTTTCTGTCCATTGGGTTTGTTGTAATCGCTGGCGATTTTAGCTACAAATTTATTGACTGATATTCCGGCACTGGCGGTCAGCCCAGTTGTTTCATAGATACGCCGGCGTATATCATAGGCAATGATGGTCGCGCTGGGATAGTGTAGTTTATTTACCGTCACATCAAGATAGGCCTCGTCCAGCGACAGCGGCTCCACGAGATCTGTGTAGTCTAGGAAGATCTCGCGTATTTGTTCTGAGGCCTCACGATAGCGATCAAATCTTGCTTTTACAAAAATCAGGTCTGGACACAATCGCGCTGCGGTAACGCTGGGCATCGCGCTGCGCACGCCATATTTTCTCGCCTCATAGCTTGCCGCCGCAACCACGCCACGTTTGCTGCTGCCACCCACAGCAATAGGCTTGCCTCTTAAATTAGGGTCGTCGCGCTGCTCTACAGAGGCATAAAAAGCATCCATATCTACATGTATAATTTTACGATCTTTCAGCGACATAGCGCAAAATTAGTCGATTTGAAATTTAACTGTTGCCTATTAACTTTGTATAAAATCTTTAAAAACTCAAGTATCCAGTTATATTTATAATTTATAGACAGGGCGATGAAAACAGAAATAATAGAATCTCTTTCCAACAGTTTTGAAGACCATTCACAATCTACAGAAAGCGGAATAGAATTTTGGTTTGCTAGAGATATCCAGCATTTATTGGGTTACAGTGAATGGAGAAATTTTTTAAAAGTTATCACAAAAGCAAAAACCTCTTGTGAAATATCGGGTAATGCCATTGTAGACCATTTTGTTGACGTCAACAAAATGGTGCAATTGGGTTCTGGAAGTGAGCGTGAGATAGAAGATATTATGCTAACAAGATATGCGTGCTATCTGATCGCTCAAAATGGTGATCCTCGCAAAGAAGAGATTGCTTTCGCCCAAAATTACTTTGCCGTCCAAACCCGAAGGTTTGAGGAAATCGAAAAGAGAATAAAGGATTGGGAAAGGCTTCAGGCTCGGCAAAAATTAACCTTGTCAGAAAAAGAGCTCTCAATACTTATTTATGAGCACACTGGCAATGACAAAAATTTTGGATTGATTAGAAGCAAAGGAGACCAGGCCTTATTCGGAAAATCAACCCAACAAATGAAAAAAAAGTTAGGCGTTCCCAATGGAAGAGCGCTGGCGGATTTTTTACCAACTATAACCATTAAGGCCAAAGATTTTGCTACTGAAATAACTGTTTTCAATACAAAAGAAAAAGATCTTTCAACGGAACGACAAATTTCAGCAGAACACATAACAAACAATCGCGGTGTAAGAAGCATACTTGTGAAAAGAGGAATAAAACCAGAAGAATTACCCGCGGAAGAGGATCTCAAAAAGCTAGAAAGGAAAGTAATTTCTGAATCAAAAAAGCTTGGCAAAAATCCAGACAAACTAACATGAAAAAACAAGGATTGAAAGCAGTCATCATCGGCGCAACGGGACTTACAGGATCTCATGTGTTGTCACAATTGTTGGAAGATAGCCGGTATGAAGTGGTGAGTTCGCTTTCGCGAAAGCGGACCAATATCAAACATCCTAAATTTCTAGAGTTTGAAGTGGATCTATTTGATCCCGTGACATTTGAGCAGCACATGGCCGGCGATCATTTATTTATCTGTACGGGAACTACAAAAGCGAAGACACCAGATGCAGCAGAATATTACAGAATCGAGCACGATTTGCCGTTAACGGTTGCACGTGTCGCGCTTAAAAAAGGGTTTTCTACCGTGGTGGCCATATCTGCTTTGGGAGCAGATCCAGATAGCCGTTTCTCTTATACTAGATGTAAAGGAGAAACGGAGCGCGATATTGAAAAATTAGATTTTGAGCATGCCTATTTTGTGCAGCCAGCATTGATCGGTGGTGATCGTGAAGAGCAACGCACCTTTGAACGACTCTGGGTAAAAGTACAGCGCGTGATTGACCCATTGCTTTTCGGCGGACTCAAAAAATACCGAACGATTGAACCAGAAACCATCGCTGCCGCGATGATTACCGTTGCGGTAATTGGATATTCCAGGTCTAGAATAGCGAGTGGCGATTTGAAAAAAATTGTAAAATGACCAGCATCCACACGACCAGAAAACTCGAAAAGATTTCCAAAGGTTTTATCCAGGAAAATGTTGTCGATGAAAATGAACACCTGGGAAGCTGGTCTGCAACCTATTTCAATATGAGCTACAAAAAATGCTGGGTTTTAATTAATAAGACAACAAAATATACTCTGATTCTTCCCAACATAAAGAAAATAGATCTTGAAAACTTCTCGAGTGTTTTCAATGACGCTCTCTACGAGCAGTTGATTCTTGACGGTATTGTCGTGGAACGGCCTTGGATTGAAAAATTAATTGGAGATGTTATTTTACGTCCAACTAGTAATGATCGTGTTCTAGGTGGAACATTGAATAATATTCTGCTAACTTTAGAACATTGGAAGAATGAATTTCAGGACTTTGATAATATGCCATTTAGAGATTTAAACAGTCGCCTTAACGCCTGGCCACACAAGAGCATGGAATGGTGTTATCCAAAAGAAAAAATGAGCGAAATTTTAAATCATTTTTTCAATAAATCCTTGTGATTCCCTTGCCAATTATTGCCAGCAAAATGCCGTATTTTTGCACCAAAATTGACACGCATGAGTAAGTTGGTAGTAGTAGGAACTGTTGCATTTGATGCTATTGAAACGCCTTTTGGAAAGACTGATAAAATATTGGGTGGCGCTGCGACCTTTATAGGACTGGCTGCATCGCATTTCAATACAGAAGTTGGACTGGTAAGCGTCGTGGGTGGAGATTTTCCAGAAAACTACCTCACCATGCTGGAGGATAGAGGCATGAATATCGAGGGCATCGAGATTGTTGCAGATGGCAAAACGTTTTTCTGGAGCGGGAAATACCATAACGACATGAATACTCGCGACACGCTCGCCACAGAACTCAACGTTCTTGCCGATTTCAATCCAGTCGTACCACAGCATTTTAAAGATGCCAATGTAGTGATGCTAGGAAATCTTCATCCTGGCGTACAATTAGGCGTGATCGAACAGACTAAAGATGCAGATTTACATATTCTAGACACGATGAACTTCTGGATGGATAGCGCGCTGGACATGCTCAAAGAAGTCATTGCTAAAGTAGATGTGATTACCATTAATGATGAAGAGGCGCGACAGCTTTCTGGCGAATACAGTCTAGTTACCGCTGCTAAAAAGATCCATGAAATGGGTCCTAAGTTTGTAGTTATTAAAAAAGGAGAGCACGGTGCCTTATTATTCCATGATGGTGAAATATTCTTTGCACCAGCCTTACCGCTAGAAGAAGTTTTTGACCCGACTGGCGCTGGAGACACTTTTGCCGGTGGCTTTGCAGGTTTCCTTGCCGCAAGTTGTGATTATAGTTTTGAAAACATGAAGCGGGCAATTATCTATGGATCCAACTTTGCCTCTTTTGCGGTAGAAAAGTTCGGAACTGAACGCATGCAGACGGTAACCAATGACGAGATAAGCAAACGATTGGAGCAATTTAAACAGCTCACAAAATTTGAGATAAAAAACTAAACGAAATACAAGCCTGGGAAATTCTCGGGCTTTTTTTAAACCCATATTTGCCCTGAACCCATTATGAGCGATCAACTGAAACACGAGTGTGGTATTGCCTTAATCCGATTGTTGAAACCATTGGAATTCTACAAGGAAAAATACGGCACTGCTTTCTACGGTATCAATAAAATGTATCTGATGATGGAAAAGCAGCACAACCGCGGGCAGGATGGTGCTGGTTTTGCCAGCATCAAGCTGGATGTAAAACCGGGACAACGCTACATATCTCGAGTGCGCAGCAACGCGTCGCAACCCATCCAGGATATCTTTTCCCAAATCAACAACCGCATCAATGATGAGATGCTGGCAAACCCAGATCTTAAAGATGATGTCGCAGCACAAAAAACCGCTATTCCCTATGTAGGTGAGCTATTGATGGGACACGTGCGGTATGGAACTTTTGGCAAGAATAGCATTGAAGCCGTTCACCCGTTTTTACGTCAGAACAACTGGATGCACCGCAACTTGATCATGGCTGGTAACTTCAACATGACCAACGTTTTCAAGTTATTCAACAAGCTAGTGGAATTGGGTCAGCATCCTAAGGACATGGCAGACACCGTCACGGTCATGGAAAAAGTAGGCCACTTTCAAGATAACGAGGTGCGCAAACTCTACAAGAAATTCAAGAAAAAAGGTCTTTCCAAAATGGATGCCTCACCCAAAATAGCGGAAGAAATCAACGTCGCCAAAATCCTGCGCAAGAGTGCTCGCGATTGGGATGGCGGTTATGCCATGGGCGGTTTGATGGGACACGGCGATGCATTCCTGCTACGCGATCCAGCAGGGATACGTCCTGCTTATTATTATCAAGATGATGAAGTTGTGGTCGTAGCGAGCGAGCGACCAGTAATTCAGACTGCATTCAACGCAAAGTTTGAGGATGTTCACGAGCTAGATCCAGGCAAGGCGATTATCATCAAGAAAGATGGAACTGTAACACTAGATCAGATCAGTGAGCCGTTGGAGCGCAAGGCCTGTTCCTTTGAGCGTATTTATTTTTCTCGCGGGAGCGATGCAGAGATCTACCAAGAACGCAAGATGTTAGGCAGGTTGCTGTTCCCTAAAATCATGGAAAAAATTGGTGACGACATCGACAACTCCGTTTTCTCTTATATACCAAATACTGCCGAGACTTCTTTCTACGGAATGATAGAAGCTGCGCACCAAGTTCTGAACGAGCAAAAAAGAGATGCCATACTTGCCGGTGAGGGCAAACTGACTGCAGAGCAGGTGGAGAATACGCTTTCGCGAAAGCTGCGTACCGAAAAAATAGCGATCAAAGATGCTAAGCTGCGTACTTTCATTACCGAGGATTCCTCTCGCGATGATCTTGTAGCGCACGTTTATGACGTGACTTATGGCGTCGTAAAACCTACCGATCATTTGGTTATCATCGACGATTCTATTGTACGTGGTACAACACTTAAAAAGTCTATCCTGAAAATGATGGATCGCTTAAACCCTAAAAGTATCGTGGTTGTTTCCAGCGCACCGCAAATACGTTATCCAGATTGTTATGGGATAGATATGGCGCGATTGGAGGGATTGATCGCTTTTCAAGCTGCCTTACATTTACATAAAGACCGTGGAACCGAAAACCGAATTAAAGAAATCTACGAGAAATGTAAAACCCAATTGGAGTTTGAAGATCGCGACGTCATCAATTACGTCAAAGAATTTTACGATCCATTTACAGACGAAGAAATAAGCGATAAAATAGCCGAGCTATTATCTGAAGAAGGCCTCAACGCCAAAGTAGAAATCATCTATCAAAAGGTAGAAGACCTGCACAAAGCCTGTCCTAAAAACCTAGGCGATTGGTACTTTACGGGCGACTATCCAACGGATGGTGGGAACCGCGTTGTAAATCGTGCGTTCATCAATTTCTATGAAGGGAATGATGAAAGGGCTTATTAGAATTAGTAATTAGTAATTAGTAATTAGT
>JBBSPH010000010.1:0-20270 GCA_038258985.1 Flavobacteriales bacterium | reverse complement strand
TGAATGCCCTAGGTCAACCGCAGTATCTTGATGGTTATAATTGGGAATATAACTTGATCAAGGACGATCAAGTAAATGCTTGGGCGATGCCAGGCGGTAAAATTGCTTTTTACACAGGTATTCTTCCAATAACACAAACAGAAACCGGAGTTGCTGTTGTAATGGGTCATGAGGTGGCTCATGCACTTGCAGATCATGGTGCTCAACGAATGAGTAGAGAACAAGTAGCATCACTCGTAGGCGCTGGCGTTGCAGTAGCTACCAGCGGGAAGAGTCAAGGTACACAAGCTATCATTGGTCAGGCCTACGGATTGGGAGCACAATACGGTGCGATTTTACCTTTCTCACGTCAAAGTGAAAGTGAAGCAGACCGTATAGGTCTAATTCTTACTGCCATTGCAGGATATAATCCAGATGAAGGTGCTAGATTGTGGGAACGCATGAAGGCAAATAGCGGTGGTCAAGCGCCACCAGAATTTATGAGCACGCACCCATCCAACGATTCTAGAATTGCAGAACTACGTCAACTAGCTCCACAGGCAAAAGCTGAAGCTGCAAAATATGGTGTGACTAAATTTAAATAGGTCACTTCAATCAACTACATTTAAGGGGTTCTTCAAGAACCCTTTTTTTATGAAGCAAACTTATCCAAGAGGCTCAAAAAAGCTCATGAATGCTTGGGCATTTTATGATTGGGCAAACTCTGTCTACTCCCTAGTAATTGCTAGTGCCATATTTCCTATTTATTACAGCGCCATTAGTAAAAATGCCTTTGAAACTGGCAATGTTCCAGATGTATTCAAGGGAATGAACAATGAGACGATTATTATCATTACGACAGCTATAGCGTTTCTTATCGTTAGTATTATTTCGCCTATTCTTTCTGGTGTGGCAGATTATTCGGGAAAGAAAAAAAGACTGCTGCAATTTTTCTGCTATTTGGGTGGAGTTTGCAGTATAGGCTTGGCATTTTTTAGTTTCGATTATTTGTGGTGGAGCTTATTGGTGTATTTGCTGGCATTGGTTGGTTTCTGGGGATCATTGGTTTTTTATAATTCGTATTTACCCGATGTCGCTTTCCCAGATCAACAGGATAAATTGAGTGCGCGCGGTTTTTCCATGGGATACATAGGTAGCGTCATTTTATTGATCGTTTGTCTAGTGCTTATTCAGGGCGGATTTTTTGAGGGAGAGAAGCTTCCCACACAAATTTCGTTTGTTTTAGTTGGCGTGTGGTGGATAGGATTTGCCCAATACACCTACGCTTATTTACCTATGGGAACTAAAAAGGACAGCAGCGATGTTCAAAACATATTTACCAATGGTTTCAAGGAATTGCGCACTATATGGAATCAACTGGGAGAAAACAAGCAGATGAAGCGTTACCTCGCCGCATTTTTTGTTTACAGCATGGCGGTACAAACCGTAATGCTGGTCGCGACTTATTTTGGAACTCAAGAAGTGGATTGGGGTGAGGGCGGCGCTACCACAGGATTGATTATCTCTATATTATTGATTCAATTGGTCGCCATTGCAGGAGCATTTGTCGCGAGTTCGCTTTCGCGAAAGCATGGAAACATCAACACCTTGATTGCCATTAATATCGTTTGGGCAGGTGTTTGTATATATGGTTATTTTGTGACGACACCCATACAATTTTATATTACGGCTGGGTTTGTTGGTTTTGTAATGGGATCAATCCAGTCTCTTTCCAGAAGTACTTACTCCAAAATGATCCCAGAAAACAGTATGGACACAGCGTCCTATTTCAGCTTTTTTGATGTGGCAGAAAAGATAGGCATCGTGATTGGAATGTTCATATTTGCAGTCGTGGGAGAGCTTTCTGGCTCCATGCGTGGCAGCATACTGTTTTTGGTGGTATTCTTTATACTTGGGATAATTTTACTGGCAAGAGTGCCTAAAATAGGAGCTTCGCAAGAACTTACGAGCTAGAAATTATTTCAAAAACAATTTTCTGATCGCCACAAACAAAACGATAAATCCAGACATGCCCAGCAATACCGGGATGATAAAACTTGGTAGCTGTAGGGCTAGCAATAGTGCCATTATGAGCAATTGGAATCCCAATCCATAAATGGAAAGAATGGTCATGAACCATCCAGGAAAAGGTCTGGCACTCGCCGCTCTAGAATCTAGATGATAGACAACCCAATCAAAAGCGCCATAAAGTAACCTATAAAGACCGTGGAAAAAAGTCACCCAGCCCTGCTTTTCACCCGGTAGTGCAGCTGGTCGCTCACTTTCTCTTATCCGGCTGGTGGAATCTCCCTCCACACTGTTACGCAGGATCACATAATAGTAATTATATAAAGTTCCCTGTAACTGCAAACCCACAAATGCCAGCAAGGTGATCCACAAGCTCGTTTGGGTCACGTACATAATGGAAAGTAAAAATGCAAGGTTGAGCAACAAATCACAAACTGAGTCTAGGTAACGACCTACGTAGGATGGTGTTTGTTTCAATCTCGCGAGTTCACCATCTGCTGCATCAATGATTGATTTTAATACCAGAAAAAAGGCCGCATTTGCATAATGACCGTTGAGTATGCAATAGATGGCTATACCACCACATAAAACAAATAATAAGGTAACATGAATAGGAGTGAAGCGGGTTTCCTGCAAATTCATGGCAATCCATCTACCACCTGATCGTCCATAATCGGACAAATCAAGGAACTGGTGCTCTGGTGGAAGTTTAGACATAAAAACCTGATTATTGTAACGGGCTGCAAAGGTAGTCCATAAGAAAGGGAATAGTTTACAGTCCACAAAGGGTCAAATCCAAATTAAAAAAATCCCTTGGCAAGTGAACTTGAAAAGGGATTTTGATATTTGATTTTTGAATGAATGACTCGCTTTCACACCTCGACAAGCTCAGTGTGAACATCTTGTTGTAGACTCTTTGAAAGGGAACTACATCTTTGTAATGTCGCCGCTACCCATGATAGATTTTTTGATTTTGCTGGTTTCACCCTTGTACCTCAGGTCGCCTGAACCTACAATGCTTGCGGTCATCTCACCACCGTTACAGAATACTGCCACGTCGCCACTACCGGCAATACTTGCCTTTACATTATTTGCTTTCAAATCAAAAGCACTGATGTCACCGCTACCAGCCACATTTGCTTCCAGATTTTCCGTACGGCCAGAAATTTTGAGATCACCACTTCCAGCGACATTCAATTTCAACCTGCGTGATTCTGTGGCGAGCTTTATATCACCACTTCCCGCAACTGAAATGTCCATCTTTTCAGATTTTAAAACTAGGTCGCTATAAATATCACCGCTACCAGCGAGGCTTACCTGATCAACCTGTTCTACTGGCACATATACCTTAATTCCTTTTTTAGTATTTAGGTTAACGCCATTCTTAATGCCTATAATCAAGCTGGTTCCCTTCACTTCAATGTCAAGGTATTCCATGATGTTCGACTCTGCCTCAACCTTGATGCTTCCTTCATTGCCTGCGATCAACTTTACATCCATCGATCCAGAAACGGAGATGCCATCGTAATTGGCAGTGGTAAATGTTTGGGTCACGACATTACCGTCTCCCGTCACTTTTTTATTGCCAAACCATTGCGCGTTACTCGTCTGTATTCCAGATACTGCGATTGCTATTAAAAGAATATTTTTCATGTTATAAAGTTTATTAGTTATTAAATTATTTTCTATTGCCTTAGACTGCGATCAGTCATAGGTATTAGTATTACTCGTTCACTGAGCGGAGCCGAAGTGAACTATGTTATCTTTTGTGGTGCCTTCCACTATGCTCAGTCAACTTCGTTGTACCTTGGCTCACTGAGCGGAGCCGAAGTGGTCTTTTTACCGCTCCCTCAACGTCACACTGCCGAAGCTGCTATTGATTTCTATACTACCGCCAGCACCAGCAGCGCCATTATAGCCCTTTTTATATAACTCATTGTAGTCTTTTCTCGAGTCTACGGTTTGCAATGTGCTCCCTAAATTTAAGGTACCAAACTCTGTATTGATTTCAAAATCAAAAGGTAAACTGCGATCATGCGCCACCTTGACATCTGTATAATCAGATTTTATGGTTAATTTAGAAAAGCCAGTGTGTAAATTTTTAAGGGTGATTTTTCCAAAACTTGCTTTTAAGTCTGCCTCCTCAATTAATTTATCGATAACGATGGTAGAATAATCACCGCGACCATTGATATTTTGGGCGTCTTCAATGTTTATGGTTGAAAAATCTGAGTTGTACTTCAACCGCTTGGTAGGTCCGAAACTTGCCGTAGTATAATCACCAGAGAAATCTACCGCATCAGATCCATAAATTTTAAACTTGCTAAAATCTGCCTCAATGGTACCAGATTTTAGATAATCGATATTTGAATTGTCTGTATAGTCAAAAGACAATTTATTTTTAATGTTCAATAGTTGCCCTATTTGCAATCGGCCGAAATCACAACTAAGCGTCAATGGTGCGGTCATTTTCTCTATAATAATGGCACCATAATTATTTTCCACATCCAACGGTGAGTTACGTGGCATTTTAACGATGTAGTTGACGCTGGTATTTGTTCTGCTGCTTGAACCCAATAGCCCAAAAAAGCTACTGTTATTCTCACTCGGGATATTACTCACAGCAGAAACTTTAGAGGCACTGGCGTCAAAATCTACATCTATGGCGCGCAACCGATTATTGACACTTTCCTCGTCATTACCGCTAACTTCAACAATCACTTCTATGCCAACGCTATTTTTATCCCAAGAGGTAATCGTGACATCACCAAAGCTGTTGGAAATTTTGACTAGGGCATCACTGTTCACCGTGTATGTTTTGTTGATACGTTTGGTCTTATTGTATTTATCCAGCGGATTTGTTCCCGCCATAGCCGCGCTACTGATGAGGACTAGGAGTAAGAGGTTAAAGTATTTCATGGGTATTGATGTTGAGTTGTTCCTGTTGGTTTTTGATTTGAAGACTGGCTTCTTCTAAAAGAAGAAGCCGGTTTTTAAAATTCTGTATCATCGCGTCTAGAACTACCGGGTTTTCTGCGTTTGATTGAAAATCTTCCTGGATTTTGACATAATCTGTTTCAAGCTTTTGCAGTTTCGATTTGGCATCTGCGATGATGCGCTCGGTTTCTGGCGATTGCAGTTGGTCAAGAGCAGCGAGCTGTTGGTCAATTACCACCACATAGTTGCTTTGGGCAGCGGCCATTTCTGGATGTACTTCTTCAAGATCTGTTACATGTGATTGACCAACATAGAAACTTGCAGAGCCGATCAATACGGCAATAACAGCGGCGGCAGACCAGATCAAAATACTTCTTAGCTTGATCACATGGTTTTTACGCGTTCCTACCTTATGATCGCTAAATACGTTGATTGCAACACTATCATTTTCGTTCTCCTTGCAAGCGGCTTCCAGCCGTTCTAGAAAACGCTGCTCGTGTCCATCTGGTAATTGATCCAGATCAAAATCCTGTTGGTCAAACCACCGTTTCATTCCATCCTTCATTTTTTTTCCATTTTAAGTTTGAGACTTGCTTTCGCTCGGGAGATCGTTGTGCGACACATGCCGTGCGAGATATTCATTATTTGGGCAATTTCCTCGTTGTCCATACCTTCTATTAGGGATAATGTCAATACTTCCCGGTAACTCTCTTTCAATTCACCCATTGCTTTGAGCACTTTTTGAGCCGTCCAACCAGCATTTTCCATATCCAGATCTTCGGTTTCATCCACACAATCTAGTTGATCTTCAAAACTGGTAGTAGGCATGCGCTTTTCCTTTCTTAAAAAAGTCAGGCTATTATTGACTACAATGCGCTTTAACCAACTCCCAAAAGTCGCCTCACGATTCCACTGCTCAATCTTTGTAAAGGCGGTAATCATACTTTCCTGCATGATATCCTCTGCCTGTGCACTATCGTTGACAATGCGCAGTGCAACATGGTACATCCCATTTGCATAATCATTATAGACTTGCAATTGCGCCTTGCGATCACCTTTCTCGCACAGGTCAAAAACGTAATTATCAGTACTGGTTAGGTTCACTTGGTTAGCGGTTCTGTTTTAAAGATGCAACATTGCGGGACATGTTACAGTAGATGGCATTGAATTTGAAAATTAATGGGAAGAAAACGGCTTTCAATGATATTCAACCACGATTTATACTAAATTTTATAGTTGGTAAGGTGTTGAACGATAGTTATTTGATGGTAATGTGTTTCGCTTTCGCGAAAGCGAACCTAACACAACAACCATAAGAAGCCCAAAATTAACAATGATAAAAGCCATACTGCTCTGACAGACTGGCAATTTTAAACCATATGAACAACTCAAAAAAGTTTCACTTAGACATTATGTCACAACAGGAATTTGATCAGGATGCGGAATTTATCCCGCTCCTAAGCTCTGAAGATGAAGAGGAAATGAATGCTGAGGCAGTGCCTGAAACCCTTGCCATCCTGCCTTTACGCAATATGGTGTTGTTTCCAGGTGTCGTAATTCCTATCACTGCTGGACGTGATCAGTCGATCAAATTATTGCAGGAAGCAAATAAAAAGAACCAAGCGATAGGCGTTGTTGCCCAGAAAGATGGATCTGTCGAGGATCCTGGACAAGAAGATCTACACCACACAGGTGTTGTGGCGCGCATTTTAAAAGTCTTTAAAATGCCTGATGGAAATACTACGGTTATCATCCAAGGTAAAAAGCGCTTTGAGATTGATACCATCGTGGAAACAGATCCCTATATTAAAGCCACTACCAGAGCAGTAGAGGAGGCACGACCAGCCGCAGAAAACGAGGAATTCAATGCAATCATTGAAAAGATAAAGGAACTCTCTCTAGAGATTATCAAGGAAAGTCCCAACATTCCTACAGAAGCTAGTTTTGCGATTAAAAATATAGAATCCAATAGTTTTCTTGTGAATTTTGTATCCTCAAATATGAATTTGAAAGTAGAGGAAAAGCAAAAACTTCTTGAAATTAATAATTTGAAGGATAGGGCATTGGAGACGCTCAAGTACATGAATGTAGAACGTCAAAAACTGGAGCTCAAGAATGACATCCAGTCCCGTGTTCAAACTGATATCAACAAGCAACAGCGTGA
The DNA here is from genome assembly GCA_038258985.1 of Flavobacteriales bacterium. Classification (GTDB taxonomy): domain Bacteria; phylum Bacteroidota; class Bacteroidia; order Flavobacteriales; family Flavobacteriaceae; genus Nonlabens. The sequence goes on along the minus strand of JBBSPH010000010.1, from coordinate 13,162 downwards.
GTATTTCCTGCACCAGCAAATGAAAACCATTCAGGACGAGTTGGGTGGTGGCGTGAGTTCACATCAAGAAATTGACGAGATGCGCCAGCGCGCCAAAAAGAAAAAATGGGATGATGATGTCAAGGAACATTTTGAAAAAGAATTGGCCAAAATGCAACGCATGAACCCACAGGTTGCCGAGTTTTCCATTCAGCGCAACTACCTAGAACTAATTCTAGACCTACCATGGAACGAATATTCAAAAGATAATTTTGACTTGAAACGCGCGATGAAAATTTTAGATCGTGATCATTATGGGTTGGACGATGTTAAAAAAAGAATCATCGAATATTTAGCAGTATTGAAACTGCGTAATGATATGAAATCTCCTATTCTTTGTTTGTATGGACCTCCAGGAGTTGGTAAAACCTCGCTTGGGAAATCTATTGCAGAGGCGTTGGGAAGAGAGTATGTTAGAATTTCTCTTGGAGGTTTACGTGATGAGGCAGAAATACGCGGACATAGAAAAACTTACATAGGTGCAATGCCAGGTAGGATTATACAAAGCATTAAAAAAGCAAAAACATCAAATCCAGTATTTGTTCTGGATGAGATTGATAAATTGGGCAGTTCGCACAATGGAGATCCGTCTAGCGCAATGCTGGAAGTGCTGGATCCTGAGCAAAACAATAGCTTCTATGATAACTTCCTAGAAATGGGGTTTGATTTAAGTAAAGTGATGTTTGTCGCGACCTCTAACAGTATGCAGTCGATACAGCCAGCTTTGCGCGACCGGATGGAAATTATCAATGTGACAGGATATACCATTGAAGAAAAGGTGGAGATAGGCAAGAAGCACTTGCTACCAAAACAACTCAAAGAACACGGTCTTACCAAGGAACATCTGAAACTGGGTAAACCACAGATTGAAAAAATAGTTGAAGGTTATACCCGTGAGAGTGGTGTACGTGCTCTGGACAAGCAAATTGCTAAGATGGTGCGTTATGCAGCCAAAAGCATTGCTATGGAAGATGAGTATGACCTTAAAGTAACTAATGAAACTGTCATAGAAGTTCTGGGAGCACCTAAAATGCAGCGGGATAAATACGAAAATAACGATGTCGCCGGTGTAGTCACAGGACTTGCCTGGACTAGAGTAGGCGGTGATATACTTTTTATAGAATCCATTTTAAGCAAAGGTAAAGGCAATCTAACGATTACTGGAAACCTGGGTAAAGTGATGAAGGAGAGCGCTACAATTGCCATGGAATATATCAAGGCACATTCGGAAGAGTTGGGAATCAATCCAGAAGTTTTCGAGAAATACAATGTGCACATTCACGTACCAGAAGGAGCAACGCCTAAAGATGGACCTAGTGCAGGAATCACGATGTTGACCTCACTTGTTTCCCTGTTTACCCAGCGTAAGGTGAAGAAAAGCATAGCCATGACCGGCGAGATTACCTTACGTGGTAAGGTATTACCCGTGGGCGGTATCAAGGAAAAAATTCTAGCTGCTAAACGTGCTAGGATTAAAGAGATTCTACTCTGTGAGCAAAACCGTCGGGATATTGATGAAATCAAGGCAGACTATTTGAATGGACTAACGTTCCATTACGTTAGCGACATGAGCAACGTATTGGAGTTGGCCTTAACAAAGCAAAAAGTCAAGAACGCAAAGGAGTTGTAAGAAATTTATTTATGACTTGTAAAATCCCATCAGGAATAGCCTTGATGGGATTCTTTATGGTACAATTTGTCGTCTTATTTTTTCAAATACATGAGTTTCATGGGAGAGAATAGAAATTGATAGATAATACATCTGGCAGCTTGCACTGGGTGTTGGTGAGTTCGCTTTCGCGAAAGCGAACTCACTAAAATTATTTGCCTATACAGAAGAATCTTGCCTATTTAAATAGATCCCGCTAGCGGCCAAGGAGGAGAGCAAAACAACGATAAATATCTCCAATTCTAGCGTGAATAGTACGCTCAAATCTCCTGCGTCGCCAGCGACAGATTCCCTCAATTTTACCACACCGCCCTCAGAATAGAAATAAATGAGGAACAACATGATCAAAGGGTACAGGAAAACACAGGTAAAAACGCCAGTGCGTAAGTTGTAAAAAAGTAGTTTACTGAACTTAAATTTTTTAGCGCTATTATATACAATATCACGCGTAAACGATATCAATCCCAAAAATAAAACGGGAATGTAAAGTGCCTTAACGTATAGTTCACGCCTCAATCCTAAGTGAAAAACGATTATAGAGAGCAGCACAATCGCACCCACCATAATCAACGCATACATCCAGCTGTATTTACTTTTGGAATAGGATTTCTGCTTGAGCATATCGTTTTGATTGAACTATTGAAGGTTAGGATTCTTTCTCACAAAACCAAAAAAATTGGGATTTCTTTAAGTAGTTCCTATCCGTTAAAAAAAATACATTTAGTCGATAGAAATAAAGAATGGATCTGGAGATTATTTTAGTGTTTGCGGTGTTGGGAATGACCATTTTACTTTTCCTGACGGAATGGTTTCCTATCGATAAAATCGCCTTCTTAATTATTGTGAGCCTTGTATTGCTAGGCCTCACCAAACCAGAAGAGGCCATCAGCGGCTTTGCAGATCCTGCGACAATTACGGTGCTCTCTCTCATGATCATCGCTGTGAGTCTAGAGGACAACGGTGTTATTGAATGGTTAACTAATGGCATAAAAAAGGTAAGCATACTGCCTCTCATCTTGATCACACCGGCATTTATGTTTATCAGCGCGAGTATTTCGGCCTTTATAAGCACCACGGCGGTGGTAATTATTTTTTTGAAGATCGTTTCTCAGTTGGCGGCCAAGTATAATTTCTCTTCCAGCAAGCTCTTGATGCCTATTTCTTTTGCTGGGATTTTAGGAGGAAGTTGCACACTGATGGGAACATCGACCAATCTTATTGTAAACTCGGTATCCCAAAATCTGGGCGCTGAAAAACTTGGTTTTTTTGAGTTTACGCTTTTCGGTCTGGTATTTTTAGCTATCGGTATCGTGTTTATGACCATTGCAGCCAAATGGCTCCCGAAGGATAAAACTGCAGATCTCGCCGACAATTATGGTATTCAGGAATTTTTATTTACAGTGACCATATCAGAATCCAGTAAACTCATAGGCGAACGGCTATCAGAAAGCATCCTTGCCGATAATCCAGATATAAGCGTGATCAAATTGATCCGAAACAAAATGATCGTAAATGCGCCGGGTAAATATGTAGACTTGAGGGCAGGAGATGAGCTGGTAATGATGGGAACGGTAGAAGATTTGAGCCAGTTTCTAAATCAGGATGATTTTGTCTTGCACGGCAAACGACCAGTTGCACCTACAAACGAAGCGGATCAAAAGAATGATGAAAAAGTCCAAGAAGCACCCATCATGCGGTATATGGAAATGCTTATTTTGCCTGGTTCCAATCTTATAGGATCTACGCTCAGAAAGATTAGGCAGTCTACGCTCTATGGCGCTTATCCACTAGCTGTTCAGAAAAGGAAAAACATTAGAAATACAAAGGATAGATTGATTCGTAAAGATATCAATGAGATACGTATAAAACCTGGCGATCGCTTGTTATTGGAGCTTCAAGATGGCTCGATGCGGGATCTTGAAAGGTTGGAAAATGTTGCCATATTGAATGAGCATGAGATACGCAGCTCCGTACCGCTCCACAAGAAGTATATTACACTATTTACATTGCTTACCGTCATCGGTCTGGCTAGTAGTGGTGTTCTTTCTATTCTTGCGAGCTCCATCACGGGCATAGGAATATTGTTACTTACCAACTGTATATCATTAGAGAAGATCTACCATCGAGTCAACTGGCAAATTATTTTTTTACTAGCGGGTATGATTCCGCTCGGTATCGCTATGAATAATACGGGAACGGATGCCTGGATATCAGCGCAGTTCATGAATATTCTGGAAGGGCAGGCGCCCATGATTGTATTGGGTTTAATTTTTCTATTTACCATGCTGCTGAGTGGTACCATCTCCAATAACGCCACCGCAATTATAATGACACCCATTGCAATGTCTGTAGCTGCTGGCTTTGATCTAGATACAAAACCTTTTATCCTAGCGGTCATGTTTGCGGCTAACTTCAGCTTTTTTACACCGGTTGGATATCAAACAAACGCGCTCATCTATGGAACTGGAATCTATAAATTCCGCCACTTTTTAATTATTGGTGGGATTCTAAGTATAATTTTACTGGTTGTGGGAACCTTGTTACTTTCAACATTATTATAACCTAGGCTATGAAATTACTAATACTACTCGCGGTACAGGAACAGGATGGAATGTGGTCCAAACTCATGACCAAACTAGAAGGCTGGTGGGACGCTATCATATTGCGTTTGCCTAACCTTGCCGTTGCCATCGTTGTGATGGTTGCTTTCTATTTTATCGCTAGAGGTGTTTCCAGTATCCTACGCAGGGTTTTTAGAAAATATTATGCCAATCAATCCGTACGTCGAATCATTACTAAAGTGGTATTTGCGTTCATTTTATTTATCGGTTTTTTTATAGCGCTAGGTGTGATGGACCTAGACCAGGCATTGACATCGCTACTTGCGGGTGCGGGTGTGGTTGCTCTTGCCATAGGTCTCGCATTACAGGGAACCTTGAGCAATACCTTCTCTGGAATCATGCTTTCCTTCTTGCCTAAAATTAAAATAGGTGATTACATCGAGACGGATAGCCATGGTGGTTTTGTACACGAGATAAGTTTGAGAAACCTTGTACTGCGAAGACCTGACAATCATTTTGTCATCATGCCCAACTCAAAATTTATTGAGGAACCTTTTGTCAATTTTTCCTTGGCACCACGATCACGCGTCACCGTAAAATGCGGTATTGCCTATGGATCAGATCTACGTAAGGTAGAAGAGTTGGTGCGCAAGGTTATTACAGATCAGTTTCCACCGCGACCTGGCGAGCGGGTTGAGTTCTATTATTTGGAATTTGCAGATTCCTCCATCAATTTTATGACCCGCTTTTGGACCGATTTTATCAAGAAAAGCCAAATGTACCAGGCACAGCATGAGGCGATATTGCTCATTAACGATATTTTTGATGAGCATGATATCAACATCCCGTTTCCTATACGCACGCTGGATGTTTCAGACCGGATGGAACGACTTTTTGATAATAAATCTGGAGATCCTAGAAGCGACAGTGATAATATCTAGCTGTCAATAATATGGCGCGGCTGTGAGGAAAGCAGTTCGCTTTCGCGAAAGCGAACTCCCATCAACTCTTACTCACTCGATAAGCCCAGTAAATCAACAGAGGCTGAAAAACGACCAGCCTAACCCAACCAATCCAAGGTGCCAGGCAAATGTCACTAGCACAATGTCCCAATTGTATAAAGTAAACATGAGAAATGGTAAATGCGATCAACATTGCCATGGCCAGCCATCCAGCAATCTTTCTCGATTTTGGAAAAAGTACAAGAACAGCCACGATAATCTCTGCCGCACCCGCAAGTAAATTAATCACAACTGGATCGCCCAACCAAGACGGGATTAGTGTTAGATAGGTTTCTGGACTTATAAAATGATACAGACCTGCCCCACAAAATAATAAGCAGAACATGGCAATCGATATCTTGCGGATCGTAGTATTCAACAGATCATTTTTTTACATATTGAATAACGTACTCCCGATCTACACCTCCTATTTTTAGCGTGTCATTTTCTATACGTACAGTTTCACAACTTTCAAACCGTGCGTTACCCAGAATGAGTTCACCATCCCGCACGTCAACCGTTACATCACCGTAGGGACAATCAATGGTGAGCGTGTATGGATTAAATTGTGGTTCCTCTGCCTGTCCTTCGGAAACTAATTTTGCCGTATTTTCTTTAAACTCATACCTGCTGTAGGGGTAATCTACTCTTTTCCAAGTGCCTTGAAGCTGGTATTGCAATGTCTCGCTTTCATTTTTCTCCACAGTGGACACCGCAACAGTGTCTACGGGTTGATTTTCTTGAATCTGGTTTTCCGGTTTACTTTCTTTGCAGGAACTAAGACTTATGGCAACAGTTACTAGCAGAATAAGTGTTCTAAACATGGCTATGATTATAGGGTGGGAGGTGGTGGTTATCCGCTTTCGCGAAAGCGAACAAACCTACCTGCTATTTATTGGGATCATAATAATTAACCAAGATGGAATCCATAGGCTTCTCTCCTGCAATAATGGACTGTATCTTAGGCCACATCGCACTCGGCAGAAGAGACTTGAGCGGTTGGTCTAGATCTATTATTTTATGGAAAACGTTGTCAATCTTGGCATCCCAAAGTGCATGGTAGCGAGTCAAATCATCTGGATATACTGTCTTGCGATCCGTTCCCTCATCTGCGGCATCAAATGGCTCGCTTATATTCAAGTAACCGTAGTCATCAGTCAGCTGTTCGCCTGGTTCGATGTCGCGTATAGCGACCTCAAAGTCATAGGCGGTGGTGAGGCAATTGGAATTAAAACTGTGATTGACAAACCTACCTATATCCCAGCACAGGATCATGGTTCCCTTGTTGTTTCTAAATGTGTATGTATCGAGGATTTCCTGGTACTGCGGCTCCATAGTTTCATATTGCGCCGGTGAGAACTCGCGGTCTAGCTTGTCCAAAACCCAGGTGATTGTGCCCGCTGGGATAAACTGTGTAGCCACTACACCGTAGCCTATTTCTTGGTTGATAAATTTAACTTCGGTATGTGGGTGTATCATTTAATTTTAGACGCTTTTGAATTAATAGATAAAGGATTAAATGTATCTCAATTTTTGAATTGAGCTTATAATTTACAAATAATTTTTCACACCCTTTTTGTTCAAAAAGCTTGTTTCCGGAATAATGAATCTGTAGTGTGATAATTTGATTTTGCGACGTACTTTTGCGCGGCCTAAGAAAAAGATAGTTATGAAGCGTATCAATCAGTACAAAAAAATGTTCGGTGTAGAGAAACACATTGAACTTAAGGAAATTAAGAAGTCTTACCGCAACCTGGTTAAGGAATGGCATCCAGACAAATTCCAGGACGGTGATGACAAAAAAGAGGAAGCAGAGATCATGAGCCGCGATATTATCGATGGATATCATTTTCTAGTGAGCATCGCTCCAGAGACTAAGGCAGCAAATATTGATGCCTACACTGAAACGACAACAAACACTGGAATCGAGGATTTTGACCATAAAGGTCAGGTGTTGGAAATTACATTTACTGATGGGAGTACCTATGAATATTTCGGTGTGCAAAAACCGATCTTTCAAAAACTCATCAACGCTCCCAACCGCTATAGGTTTGCAAAGCGCAATATCTTTAACGAGTTCCTCTACCGCAAGAGCAAGAAGGATCAGGAGCTTGCCTAATCAAGATTGATCTTGATAAAATCCTTTTTAAAAGGGATTTGCTGAGGTTTCGCTTTCGCGAAAGCGGAAACTCTCCAATTTACACTACAAAAAAAAGGCTGTCCTAACGGGCAGCCTTTTTATATTCCTTCCAGCGAACCTTATATCGTGAAATTCTTAACATATTGTCTGTTTTGTGAAGTCATTACCACTGTATAACTGCCTTTTTCTAACGGAGATAACTGATAGGCTCTGCTCAAAATTGCGCTACCCTTTATTTGATCTGTGTGAATCAAGGCGCCCTTGTAGTACAATTCTAGTTCTAACGGGCTGCTCGACAGTGACAATTGTGAAACCATGAGTTTATTGTTGTCCATTCTGATAGTCGGCTTAAAAAATGTGTATTCGCTGTTTTGAGAGATGATGATCTGATTTAACTTTATCTGAAATGCTTTTACAACAATCTCGCAATCCTTGCTTAATTCGATAACGTATTCACCATCGGATAATGCGGATAGATCAAATTTTTTGGCATACGTGCCACTACCATTAATAACTTCTGTATACAATGTAAAGTTAGCTGCATCTTTAATAGTCAACTGTTGACCTTTCTTAACATTAGAAAATTGTAGAGTTGTTACTCTAGCAGCAGATGTGATTTCAATTTCAGCGGCTTGGGTGGTTATTGCAGTTAGCATCACCGTCGCAAGTAGGAGGTATTTTATCGTTTTCATAATTATTGGTTTTTAAACTAATTGATAGGCAAAGATAAAATACTATGCACGCATAGAAAACAACATATTTGACCGATATATATACTATTTTAACCTGAAGCATTTTAACTATAACGTTTTCGTATCAATACAGAATAGTTTTAGGGCAATTGAGCGCATAATTGGGTTCAGGATAGTGGTAACTTTGTACCCAAATTATAAAAGCTATGGTGTCAAATAAACCTGCTTTAAAAAAGATTCATCCTGAATTTACCAGCGCCATATTTGTACAGAAGAGCACAACCGAGCGTGGCGATATGAAACCATTCTGGCATTTCCATCCAGAGATTGAGTTGGTTTATGTCGACAAAGGACAAGGTAAGCGTCACATAGGAAATCATATGTCTTATTATAATGACAGCCAGTTGCTGCTTATAGGATCAAACCTGCCGCATATAGGCTTTACGGACCGGCCCAACCATGGATCAGAATTGCTTGTTCAATTTTTACCAGATTTTTTGGGTACTAATTTTTTTGATAAACTGGCCATGCAATCGATCAAACAGCTGTTTGAACGTGCCAAAAATGGAATACTATTTAGCAAGACGATTCAGCGTAAATTAGGTAAGAAGATCCATAAACTCAACGAAGTCAAAGGTTTTGAGAGGATCATACTGTTGTTAAAGATTCTGCATCAACTTTCTGAGGCGGAGGATTATGAACTCTTGAACGCAGAAACTTTTGTATTTGAGACGGACTATCAAGACAGTTCTAGGATAGAAATCATCTACAAACACATCAACCAGAATTTTAAGGAACATATTTCTCTAGACGAGATTGCTGATCAGGTAAGTATGACTGTTCCCGCATTTTGTAGGTATTTTAAAAAGTCTACTGGAAAAACTTTTACAAAATTGGTCAACGAATACCGTGTCGTACACGCGACCAAATTATTATCTGAATCTCAAATGAGCATCAGCGATGTAGCGTTTGAATGCGGTTTTAACAATTTCTCGCATTTCAATAAATTATTCAAGGAATTTACAGGAAAGAGTGCGAGTAAGTACCGCGCTGGATTGAGGTTGATGGTTGGGTGATTTTCAACCTATCCGTCTCACGACCATGCGGGATCCACTTTTCCTCTTCTGAGGAAAGGAGTTTTTATTGTAACAGGTTAAGCAAAAAAGTATATCAAAATTTGAAAATGACAGTAACTCCTCGCCTTAGAAAAGGCGAGGACAGATTTGCTGAAAGCGAATCAGGAGTGGTTGAAGTTCCACTGACTCAAGTCGAAAGCTAAATATCCTCTTTAATCTCGCAATACCTCTTGATATCATCCATTACGTGTTGCAACTCGCCAAAAACATATTGATTCTCATATCTTAAAATAGTCAATCCCATTGATGCTAGCCTGGAATCACGGATTTCATCCCGCTCCATTTGCTCTGGCTCGTCATGATAATTTCCATCCACTTCTATGATCAACTTATGTTTGGAACAGTAGAAGTCAACTATATAGTCTTTGATGGAATGCTGGCGTCTGAACTTGATATTTAAATCGCTCAAGGTTTTTAACTGCGTCCAAAGGTATGCTTCTGCTGGAGTGAGATTTTTGCGCAGGTATTTCCTATTGGATGTTAACGGTTTGAGATTGTGAATGGGTGGGCGGCGTTTCACGGTTTAAGTTTTGTTGAAGTTAGTAAGATTTCTGGAACTTCAACCTATCCGTCTCCCGCCCATGCGGGAGCCACCTTTCCTCTTCTGAGGAAAGGAGTTCAAAAAGGTAGTAATTTTTCAGAATCAAAAAGAACTCCTCGCCTTAGAAAAGGCGAGGACAGAAGTGAAACTTGTTTCGCTTCAGGAGTGGTTGAAGTTCCACAAAACTATCTTTTTATAAGAAACTTTGTCTAGTACAAAAATTATGGAACTTCTACCTATCCGTCTCCCGCCCATGCGGGATCCACCTTTCCTCTTCTGAGGAAAGGAGTTTAAAAAAGCTGTAGTTTTTTCAGAATAATAGGAAACTCCTCGCCTTGGAAAAGGCAAGTACAGAAGTGAAACTTGTTTGGCTTCAGGAGTGGTTGAGGTTCCATAAAACTATCTTTTTATAAGAAACTTTGTCTAGTACAAACATTATGGATCTTCAACCTATCCGTCTCACGATCTGCTATCGCAGCTCATGATTCACCTTTCCTTTTCTAAGGAAAGGAGTTTTTTATGAATCAAGGCTATTAAGTAATTTCATCTGTATTCAGAGAATACAAGAAAGTCTAAAACTCTTCTTTTATTAGTTTTCCATAAGGGTAGACTTTAGTCTACCCTTATGGAAAAGCTATTACTTCTTTTCCAACCACTCCCTAGCATTCACAAAAGCCTCCAACCACGGTGTCACCATATCATTCTTCCGATCTCCAGGATAATACGCCCAATTCCATGGGAAGGTAGAACGTTCCAGGTGTGGCATCATGACCAGATGGCGACCATCTTCACTATTTAACATAGCGGCGTTGTAGTCTGATCCGTTTGGGTTTGCGGGATATCCCTTGTAACCGTAAGTCGCTGGAATTTGATAAGCGCTGCGGTCCATTGGTAACTGGAATTTCCCTTCACCGTGCGCGGCCCAAATACCCAATTTGCTTCCTGCTAGAGACTTCAACATGATGGAATTGTTTTCAGCAATTTCAACGCTGGTGAAGTTACATTCGAACTTACCACTATCATTGTGAAGCATTTTAGGCTTCTCATCATGGTCAGGATTGATCAAACCAAGTTCTACAAAAAGCTGACATCCATTACAAACACCTATACTCATAGTGTCTGGTCGGGCAAAAAAGCCTTTTAAGGCCTTATTTGCTTTCTCATTGTATAAAAAGGCTCCCGCCCAACCTTTGGCGCTTCCCAAAACATCGCTGTTGGAAAAACCTCCAACCGCAGCAATAAATTGCACATCTTCTAGATTTGCCCGCCCTGAAATCAAATCGGTCATGTGAACGTCTAAGACTTCAAAACCTGCGAGGTACATGGCACGCGCCATTTCTCGTTCAGAATTACTTCCCTTTTCACGGATAACGGCTGCTTTGATTCTTTTTGCAGGTATTTCTGGCAATTTTCCGTCAAATTGAGATGGAAATTCAAATTGTAGCGGTTGCTGTTTGTAGTTTTTAAATCGCTCGTCTGCCTTCTCTATGCCCGATTGTTGACGGTCGAGCAGGTGAGAGGTCTCGTACCAAGCATCTCTGGCTTTGTTGATATCTGTTTGATGTCCGTCGATTTCTAAAATTGCTTTATCGGTGGCTGTTCCTATTTTGTAGAAGGAAATCCCACTGGCGGTGAGTTCGCGTTCTATGGAAGAATCGGTTGCTTGCAAAACGATCCCAGCGTTTTCTGAAAACAGGATTTTTACTAAATTGTCGCCCAATTCTTTCAGCGATAATTTCATTCCCACGTTTTGTGATGGGAAACACATTTCCAATAAAGTCGTGATCAATCCACCACTTGCAACATCGTGTCCCGCAAGCACTTTGCCTGATTTGATGAGGGATTGTATGGCGGTAAACGCTTTCGCGAAAGCGGAAACCTCCACAATATCTGGACATTTTGAGCCAATTTTTCCCTGAGTCTGCGCAAAACTCGAACCGCCCAACTGGTGAGCACTGCCGCTCATATTGATGTAATAAATAGGAGCGTTGTAATCACGTTGCAACACTGGCTCTACGATATTAGTAATATCGTCGCAAGTACCAACCGTACTAATAATTACCGTTCCAGGCGCAAGCACATCCATATCTGGGTATTTTTGCTTCATGGATAAGCTGTCCTTGCCTGTAGGAATGTTGATTTCCAAGGCAATGGCAAAATCGCTCACAGCTTCTACGGCAGCGTATAAACGTGCGTCCTCACCGGGATTGTTACACGGCCACATCCAGTTGGCACTCAAGGAAACACCCTTCAATCCTTTTTCTAGCGGTGCAAAAACCAGATTTGTCAACGCCTCTGCAATGGCGTTGCGAGATCCAGCGGCAGGATCAATCAAGGCGGCAACCGGTGCGTGACCTATGGTGGTTGCCACGCCGTTTTTACCATTGTAATCCATCGCCATTACGCCCACATTATTGAGTGGTAATTGTAACTCTCCACAGGTTTGCTGTTTGGCAACTCGTCCGGTAACACAACGATCGACTTTGTTGGTCAACCAATCCTTACAGGCAACTGCTTCCAATCGCAACACCTGATCGATGTAGCTTTCCAACTGATTTTCATCATAGGAGATCTCCTGATATTTACGGGTAATGGTGGTATCGTCCATAATTGTTTTAGGACTGGAACCGAACATATCTTCCAACGCAAGATCCATGGGACTGCGCCCATCTTTCTCGCTAAAGGTGAACTTATTATCACCAGTTACCTTTCCAACTTTATATAAAGGAGCTCGCTCACGTGCTGCGATTTCTTCTAAAATTGGAGTGTCCTTTGATTCCATCACAAGTCCCATGCGTTCCTGTGATTCATTGCCGATCAATTCTTTGCGGGATAGGGTAGGGTCACCAACCGGTAAAGCATCTACATCAATAGTTCCGCCTGTTTCTTCCACCAGTTCTGATAAACAATTGAGGTGACCACCAGCACCGTGATCATGAATGGATTTAATGGGGTTGTGTTCGCTTTCCACTAGTCCACGTATGGCGTTTGCGGCACGTTTTTGCATCTCGGGATTGGAGCGTTGCACGGCATTGAGTTCTAATCCAGAATCCAATGCTCCAGTATCAGAACTTGAAACGGCTGCACCGCCCATTCCAATCCTATAATTATCGCCGCCCATAACGATGATATCATCGCCTGCAGATGGTGTTTTTTTCAATGCTTGATCCAGTTTACCATAGCCAATGCCGCCAGCTTGCATAATTACTTTATCGTAGCCCAGGTTTTGATCGCCTTCTTGGTGCTCAAAGGTTAGCACTGATCCAACGATCAAAGGCTGTCCAAATTTATTTCCAAAATCACTGGCACCATTTGATGCTTTTATCAAAATGTCCACAGGCGTTTGATACAGCCATTTTCTGGCCTCAAATCTTTTTTCCCAT
>JBBSPH010000009.1:0-22081 GCA_038258985.1 Flavobacteriales bacterium | reverse complement strand
GATAACCGACAGCTCAACTTTAGGGTCTATGCAGGTGCTTTTTTGTACAATGATACTGGGAATGACAATTTCTTTTCTTTTGCACTGGATCGCCCGACAGATTATTTATTTGACTACAATTATTATGGACGGTCAGAGGATTCTGGATTGTTTTCACAGCAACTGATTGTTGCAGAAGGTGGTTTTAAATCACAACTGGAACCAGCATTTGCAAATCAATGGATCATGACTGTAAATACCTCTTACAGCATATGGCAATACATTTATGCTTACGGTGATGCAGGTTTTGTGAAAAACAGGGATGAGTCGGCCAAATTTGTATATGATAGTGGTGTGCGGGTCAATCTCCTACAAGATTATTTTGAACTATATTTTCCTGTGTACAGTAATAATGGTTGGGAAATCGCGCAACCCAATTATGATGAGAAGATTAGGTTTATAGTCACGCTCGACATAGGCACATTTATCAGCTTATTCAACCGTCGCTGGTATTGATCTGGTTGTAACTGCAAGTGGGTTTGGTTATCTTTGTTGAAAACCCATTCGGCATTTATGGACCACCAACAAGTAACGGAGCAGCCCCTACTACAGGAAGATTTTAAAAACGAAATCCTAAAGGATTACAGAATAGCGGTGACCAGCCGTGAATGTAGCTTGTTAGGACGTCGTGAGGTGTTGACGGGAAAGGCAAAATTTGGAATTTTTGGCGATGGAAAGGAACTTCCGCAACTTGCCTGGGCCAGAGCCTTTAAAAACGGAGACTTTAGAAGCGGTTATTATCGCGACCAGACGTTCATGATGGCTATAGGCGAGCTTACGATAGAGCAGTTTTTTGCTGGTTTGTATGCTAATACCGATATTGAACAAGAACCTATGAGTGCCGGTCGTCAAATGGGCGGTCACTTCTCAACTCACAGTTTGAACGAGGATGGAAGTTGGAAACGTCTTATAGATCAAAAAAACTCCAGCGCAGATATTTCTCCTACCGCTGGACAGATGCCTAGATTGTTAGGATTGGCACAGGCGTCAAAAATCTATCGACACAACGATAAAATCAAAACAGATAACGGTTTTTCCAATAAAGGTAATGAGGTTGCATGGGGTACCATAGGAAACGCAAGTACTAGCGAGGGACACTTTTGGGAAACGTTCAATGCTGCAGGCGTGCTTCAGGTGCCCATGGTGATAAGCGTTTGGGACGATGAGTATGGAATTAGCGTGCACGCAAGGCATCAAACTACCAAGGAAAACATAAGTAAGATACAAGCAGGATTTCAACGCACTGAAGAAGATCTGGGTTACGAACTGCTAGAGGTTGCGGGCTGGGATTACACCGCGCTGATGGATGTATATGAAAAAGCTGGAGAAATTGCACGCACAGAGCATGTTCCAGTGATGATTCACGTGCAGCAACTCACGCAGCCACAAGGCCATTCCACCAGTGGATCGCATGAGCGCTATAAAAATCAGGAAAGACTAGATTGGGAACGCGAGCACGATTGCAATAAAAAGTTTAGAGAGTGGATACTTGAAAACGACTTCGCTACAGATGAGGAACTTTCTGCCATAGAAAAGGATCTAAAAAAACAGGTGCGGGAAGGTAAAAAAGCGGCATGGGAAACCTATTTCAAACCCATGAAGGCAGAAAAGAAGGAGGCACTGGAGCTAATGCACGCTGTAGCAAACAGCTCTCCCAATAAAAACTTTATTTCCCCAATAATTAGTGCATTCGAAGAGGAACGGGAACCCATGCGCAAAGAATTGCTCGAGGCAGCTCGTGCAGTTTTGAGAATGTCACTGAAAGATTCACATCCAGCTGTCAAAGATCTAAAAGATTGGACAGCACGGTACATTGAAACCCAATCGCACAATTATGGCGATTATCTTCAAAGCCACTCTAAATGGGCTGCTACTTTAATTGACAAAGTTATTCCTCAGTATGCTGAAGATGCAGAGATGGTGGATGCCAGAGTAATCATGCGGGATAATTTTGATGCGCTTTTTGCTAAGTATCCTGAGGTGTTGGTTTTTGGTGAAGATGCGGGAGCCATTGGAGATGTCAATCAAGGCCTTGAAGGAATGCAGGAAAAATACGGAGCCTTGCG
The DNA here is from genome assembly GCA_038258985.1 of Flavobacteriales bacterium. Lineage (GTDB taxonomy): Bacteria > Bacteroidota > Bacteroidia > Flavobacteriales > Flavobacteriaceae > Nonlabens. The sequence goes on along the minus strand of JBBSPH010000009.1, from coordinate 19,976 downwards.
TGTTGCAGATGCGGGAATTAGAGAAGCTACAATACTCGGTCAAGGGATAGGTATGGCCATGAGAGGCCTGCGACCTATTGCGGAAATTCAATATTTAGACTACCTACTCTATTGCCTGCAATTGATGAGTGATGATCTCGCTACGGTTCAATATAGAACCGCTGGCAAACAAAAAGCACCTGTCATCATACGTACCCGCGGTCACCGCCTGGAAGGAATTTGGCATAGTGGCTCACCTATGGGTGGAATCATAAATCTAGTGCGTGGTATTCATGTACTGGTACCGCGTAACATGACACAAGCTGCTGGATTTTATAATACGTTACTAGAATCAGATGAACCTGCACTCGTTATAGAATGTCTGAACGGATATCGCCTCAAAGAAAAAATGCCTAGCAACCTAGGAGAATTCAAAACACCTATTGGTCAAGTTGAAACCATGCGCGAGGGATCACAAATCACGCTAGTTTCTTACGGTTCAACGTTGAGAATTGTCATGGAAGCTGCAGAGGTTTTAGAAAGTGTCGATATTGATGTAGAGGTTATTGATGCACAGTCTCTGCTTCCTTTTGACTTAGACCACAACATTTCCAAAAGCGTCGAGAAAACGAATCGACTGCTCATAATTGATGAAGACGTTCCAGGCGGTGCCAGTGCCTTTATCTTAAACGAAGTATTGAATGTACAGAATGCATGGAAATACCTAGACAGCAAACCTATGTGCCTTACCGCAAAAGCGCACCGACCTGCTTATGGTACCGACGGTGATTATTTCTCTAAACCTAGTGTAGATGATGTGTTCGACAAGGTATACCAAATTATGCATGAGGCACAACCAAAGAAATACGTGAAAAGCTATTAATGCCAGTAGCAGACCACCCAATCTCCAGCGCATGGCGCCGTAAACTTCATGAAGTAATTTATGAAGCAGACACGCCGACAGGTAAGCTGTTTGATGTAGTACTGCTGATTGTCATTATTATAAGCGTTATTCTGGTGCTACTGGAAAGTGTACCCGCATTTGGTGGAAAGTATGCGGAAGAATTTATTTTTGCAGAGTGGATCATTACTATTTTCTTCACCATCGAGTATGTGTTGAGGATTATAGCCATCAACAAACCCACCAAATACATCTTTAGTTTTTATGGGATTATTGATTTTTTATCTACTGTCCCGTTATATCTAACTTTTTTACTTCCAGGAGGTTACAATGCATTGTTAGCTGTCCGGTCCTTACGCCTGTTACGTGTATTCCGTATTTTAAAGATTACTCGATTTATAGGGGAAGCAGACAAACTCTCCAAAGCAATAAAATCAAGTTTACCTAAAATTTTGGTTTTTCTGTTTGCGGTATTGGTCATTTCCATCATCATGGGTACGCTTATGTACCTTGTAGAGGGCGCTGACAGTGGTTTCGTGAGTATTCCCGTTTCTATTTATTGGTGTATTGTAACATTGACCACGGTAGGATTCGGTGATATCGCGCCAGTTACTCCCATGGGTCAATTTCTGGCCACCATCATTATGATCATGGGTTATGGAATCATTGCCGTTCCCACGGGAATTGTGAGTGCCGAATATACTACCGGTAAAGATGAAAGTATACCAAAGGATCCAAAAGCAAATCCAGAATACCGCCATGTAAACACACAGGTTTGCCAGAACTGTCACGCTAAAAAACATCAGGATAATGCTTCCTTTTGCCATAAATGCGGGTATTCTCTCTAAATGTCCCGTAAGAAACTCATAACCATCGTTGGCCCTACTGCTGTTGGCAAGACTTCTTTGAGTATCGCTTTCGCGAAAGCGTACCAAACCCACATTTTATCTTGCGATTCACGCCAGTTTTTTAAAGAGATGACCATAGGAACTGCTGCTCCTACAACAAAAGAATTGAGCGAGGTTCCACACCATTTTATCCAAAATCTGAGTGTCCATCAAGAATACAGTGTTGGAGATTTTGAACGCGACGCGATCGAATTGCTGGAAGAGTTGTTTGAGCAGAATGAGGTGGTAATAATGGCGGGTGGCAGTGCCTTATACGAGAAAGCCATCACGCATGGATTGGATTACTTTCCAGAAATTCCTGAAGTAGTAAACCAACAATTGGAAGAGGAGCTTTCAAATAAAGGTTTAGCACATCTAGTGCGAGAATTAAGTCAGGTAGATCCCATATATTTTGGAGAGGTTGATCGGGAAAATCCCAGAAGAATAATCAGGGCATTAGCTGTTTATCGTACAACAGGAAATCCATTTTCAAGTTATAGAAGCAATCAGTCCAAACAGAGAACTTTTGATGTTGTAAAAATAGGTTTAGAAGCGCCTAGAGAAGAGTTATATGATCGCATCAATACAAGAGTAGACGAAATGCTAGAGGCTGGACTTCTTGAAGAAGTGAAATTACTTACTGACCATCAAGAACTTAACGCGCTAAAAACTGTTGGGTATCAAGAAATTTTTCCATATCTAAGTGGAGAATATGACCTTGATGAAGCAGTCAGGCTTGTAAAAAGAAATAGCCGAAGATTTGCCAAACGCCAATTGACCTGGTACAGAAAGGATGAGGATGTCCACTGGTTTTCCTATAAAACCAGCCACACAGAAATTGTGCGGCAGGTTCAGGAATTATTTATGGAATCTTAGGTATCGCAATGTTCTAATAATCTACTTGATCTTTCACTAACAAGCGAAAACCTTCACCATGAATGTTGACGATTTCTACGTTGTCATCTGGTTTTAGGTATTTACGCAATTTTGCAATATAAACATCCATTGATCTTGAGGTGAAGTAGTTATCATCTCTCCAGATTTTGGTAAGTGCTAGTTCTCTAGGCATCAAATCATTCAAGTGGAGTGCAAGCAAGCGCAATAATTCATTCTCTTTAGGAGAAAGTTTTATAGGCTCTTGATCATTATAGGAAAGAAATCGAAGCTTAGAATTCAAATGAAAATTCCCTACTTGGAATTCAAACTCTTTTGAATCTGCAATACTGTCCTGACCCTTACGCTGTATAATGGCCTTCACCTTCATCAATAACACTTCGCTATCAAACGGCTTATTCAAATAGTCATCTGCTCCTACTTTGTAGCCACGTAAAACATCTTCTTTCATCGCTTTGGCAGTAAGAAATACGATGGGCACATCCTCGTTCTTTTCCCGGATTTCCTTAGCAAGTGTAAATCCATCTTTATAAGGCATCATTACATCAAGAATACACAAGTCATAGTTGTCCTTCTTAAATTTTTCGAAGCCTTCCATACCATTTTTAGCATGTACGACGTCAAAATCGTTCATGATAAGGTAGTCTTTCAAGACTGTCCCAAAGTTGGGATCATCTTCTACCAGTAGAATTTTTTTGTTTTCGGTTTCCATAAATATTAATTTTAATGATTGGTATTAAACTATAAGTGGCAAGTGAATGGAAAAGGTACTGCCTTTTCCTTTAACACTCTGCACAAAAATATCTCCCTCGTGATCTTCCAAGATTCTTTTAGAATATGCTAGTCCTAGACCGTGACCCTTGACATTGTGGATATCACCGGTATGTTCTCTAAAAAACTTCTGGAAGGCTTTTCTCTGGGCGGCTTTTCCCATGCCTATTCCTTGGTCACGTATTTTGATGACCAGTTTGTTCTTCACGTTTTCCGTATAGATATCTATAATTGGAGCTTCCTCAGTATACTTTATGGCGTTTTCCAATACGTTTACCACTACGTTGGTTAAATGACTTTCATTGGCCAATACCACTGTTCGCAGGGCTCCCAAGTGGGTTTTAATCTTGCCATTCTTCTCCTCCAACAACAATTGTACGTGCGAGATGCTATCCTGAATGATTGCATTCATTTCAAATCGCTCTTTCTCCAGATTGAGATCGTTTCTCTCAAGTTTTGATATCTGTAAGACATTTTCTACCTGACCATGCATCCTTTTATTTTCTTCCCGGATCATGCGCAAGTAATTTGCCACTTTCTCTGGGTCTGATGCAATTTTAGGATGTTTCAAAGAATCCAATGCCAAATTGATAGTGGCAATCGGTGTTTTGAACTCATGGGTCATGTTGTTGATGAAGTCTGTCTTGATCTGAGAGATTTGTCTCTGTTTAAAGATCTGACTTACGGCACTTGAATAAGCGACGACAATTACCGTTGTGAAAACGAGGGAAAGTAATGCCATTCCCATAATTGAGGAAAGAATAACTTTCTTTCTTTGAGGCATACTGATATATAAAAAATAAGGCTCTAGACTTTCATTAGAAGTTCGATAGATAGGATACTCCCAGGTTGCATTAGGAATGTAACTGAAATTTTCAGATTGCAAACGAGTAGCAAAACCATCTTGATAAATGGCAAATTCAAAGTCTGCATCAATTTGATGATCTTTCAATTCTGATTTAATGAGTGCAGAAATTTCCTCATTGGTAACTCTCTGCGGTAATGGTAGTATACTAAAATATTCACTTGCGATGGCACCCGTCCATTTTCTGGCAATAAGATCTAAGTCAGCATAATTGACTGGATCATTTTTGGCACTTTTTCTGCGCTGGTAGGATTTGGGATTTGTACTGAAGAATTTTTTATAGGAAATACTATCTAAATCCATTTCACTGAGTTGTGGATCAAGCTTGTAATCTTCCAATAATGGATTATCATTTAAGACAGGGCTTACTTGCAACCGCTTGTTCTGCTCGCTTAGTAAAATCTCTTTCAATTTCTTAGGCTCGACATCTCCGCCTAGGGAATCACTTAGCTGCTGCAAAGCAATCTGATAACTCATGATTTCCCTTGTTTCCAACTCGTCAGAAACACTTACCATTGTTTGTCTAACGGCAAATGAGAATTGCTCGTCATTGTACTGGATACTATTTGTTATCCAATAAATTTGAACTACGATAATCCCAATAAGGGAGAGGCTCATTAGGCCTATTAAAGTGTAGAGTATCCTTTTTTGCACGGTGCAAATTTAACAGTTAGACAAAACGTTAAATAGTCTTTAACCTTATATTAACTTGTGGTAATTTTTTGTTATCCTTAATTTTTTAACAGAAAAGAATTCATTCTTTTTACAAACCCGGGAATTAAATCTAAATCATCATTAATTATTATGAAATCGGCCTTTTCTAATCGTTGACTTTCTGTCCATTGATTTTTCAATCTATCCCTTACCTGATCCTCAGTAACTCCATCTCTCTGCACAACCCTTCCAATCCGATCTTCCTCTGTGGCAAAAACGAGCAGTACAAAGTCACATTTTTTATCGCCACCAGATTCCAATAGAATAGCGGCTTCATAAATTACATAGGCGCTTTCTTGAGTAGCAAGCCATTTCTTAAAATGGATATTAACCTTGGGGTGAAGTATTTCATTGAGGGATTTCAAAAGGTTTTTGTTTTCAAAAACTTGTTGTCCTATATACGTTTTATCTGGTACTTCAAGGCCATCAGGAGTAAGCTGGTAACTTTCTTCTCCCAACAGCTGTTTCACTTCTCGAATCGCAGATGGGTCTTCACTTAATATTTTTTTTGATTCATCGTCTGCAATGTAAACGGGAACGGCCAATTGTTGAAATTCCCGAGCCACGGTACTTTTACCACAGCCTATACCACCAGTTAGACCAATTACCATCATTGAATCACTAGAATTTGAACCGATTGCGGCTGGGCTCTAGCCTCATTGATATATGGACTATCAAATTTAATGACAGGCACAGCCGTAGCATCACTAGAAGTAAATTGACCCATATCTACAGTCACCGTAAAATCTGACGCTTTGATAAAATTATAATCTCTCAAACGACTAGAAAAAACAACTGTGACTATCTCTGGAATTAATTTGACTGTGGTCTCTTCCGGTTTATTGAGTATAGAAATAGGAATACGTAGAGAGCCTTCCGTCATTTGGGCGGCATGAATGGTATAAGTAACCTGTTGCGGTTCAATTCTTAAATCTGGATAAAACTTATTCAAGTCTATCTCCTTGACTATAAGACTATCCTTTACTTCAATATCCTTTAACTCAATATCCAGCATATCTAACCTCTCTACCAATCCATCATTACCGGTAATCATTACTGTATCGACATTAAATCCTCCCTCACCAATCATTTGATAATTGCCGTTGAAGTTTACTTTGAACTTTTGATTCAGCGTCACTTTTCTAGAGGCAAACCTCTCAAAAGTAAGGCGTATTGGCTGTTCATCTATTTCAATGACGGTAATGTCATCCCCTACAATCTCATCGATAGCGTTACGCGCATTTTTTGGGTAGAATACAAATTCTTCCTTAGTGAATTTTACCGATTCTGAAAAGTCTATTTGTGTATTGGCCTTGCCGTAGTTGAACCAAAGTAACATAAAGCCGTTAGCCTGTACTTTTATGGGTATTTTCAACTCCTTAGATTCTTTACTTAACTCAATATTCTTGGGAACATTTACCCATTCCACGCTAATAGTGGTGTTTTCCACGTACGTATTGTTGTACCTAAACAAGAACCAAAGCACGGCAGCAGCCAGTGTAAAAGCGATAAATGAGAAAATCTTGCTATAATTCGCTTTGGTCATTTTTCAAAAAATAAATGCGGGAATGCGATACGCTCATCCCGCTTTTTTATACAGATTTGAATATAGCTAATTAAATAACCATATCCATATCCGGTAAATTGAATGATGGCTGCAAGTGCGCTCATCACCCCTACCTTAAATCCATTTTTAAATGCAGACGATGCTGCAATCGCTCCAAGATAAAATAATAGGAGCAGAAAGAAAACTTGAACTCCAGCAAACAACATAAGGATGGAAATAACACCAAAAATCAAAAATAGGGTCGGAAACCAATAGGTAAACTTGACCGTATTCGGGTGCCACTTATTTAAAATTACCCGTACCATGCCGAATTTTTTAACTTGACGATAAAACAAACTCCAAGAAATACGTCGCTCGTGAAAGACAAAAGCCTGTTTAAATAGCGCTGTTTCAAAACCTTTCTGCCACAGACGAATACTCAAGTCTGGATCCTCGCCTGGATGTATAGATCCGAACCCGCGCGTTGCCTCAAAAGCTTGTTTACTTAAGCCCATATTAAAACTTCTTGGTTGGAATTTGCCCAAACCCTCATTACCACCACGTATCCCGCCAGTCGTCAACATAGAGGTCATAGAGAAATTGATGGCCTTTTGCAAATCGGTAAACTGCTCATGGGCAGCGTCTGGACCACCATAGCAGTCCACAAAACCCTGCGCCAACTCTTGTTCTACGGTGCTTAGATAGTCTGGTGGTATGATACAATCGCTATCCAGGATGATGAAATAATTGCCATTCGCATGGCGCATACCATAATTTCTGGAATCGCCGGGTCCCGTGTTGCTTTTAGTGAGATAGGTAATGTTTACGCTTTCGCGAAAGCGAACACAAACGGCCTCGCTACTCTCTACAGACCCGTCCTCCACGACGACTACCTCAAACCGCTTGCTATAGTTTAAACCAGCAAGACTTTCCAACAGCTTCTGCATCTCGGCAGGGCGGTTGTATACGGGTACGATAAAGGAGAACTGCAGGGAATCCATAAAATCAAAAAAGGCTGCAGAAACAGCCTTTATGTTGTAATTATTGTCTTGAATTAGAACTTTTCAATCACTTCTTGACTAACTCCCGTATTGGAGAAACCACCGTCGTGGAACAAGTTCTGCATAGTGACCTTCCTTGTATAATCTGAAAACAGTGTCACCGTATATTCTGCACAATCTTGTGCCGTGGCATTACCCAACGGGCTCATTTTTTCTGCATAGCTCAAGAAGCCTTCAAATCCTTTTACGCCACTACCGGCGGTCGTAGGTGTAGGTGATTGCGAAATCGTATTCACACGTACCTTTTTATCCTTCCCGAAGAAATAGCCGAAACTTCTCGCGATACTTTCCAAATAGGCTTTATTGTCTGCCATGTCATTATAGTCTGGAAAAGTACGCTGTGCAGCCATATAGGTAAGTGCGATAATACTGCCCCACTCATTCATTGCATCCTGCTTGTACAACGTTTGCATGGTCTTGTGGAAGGAAACGGCACTCACGTCCCATCCTTTCTCTGTCCAAGCATAGTTTTGGTCTGTATAGTGTTTGCCCTTGCGCACATTAACCGACATACCGATAGAATGCAAGACGAAATCGAGTTTACCTCCTAGAATTTCTACTGATTTACTTACGAGATTCTCCAGATCTTCAACACTTGTTGCGTCTGCTGGTATGATCTCGCTACCTGTTTCCTCTGCAAGTCTATTGATTTCACCCATACGCATTGCGACGGGTGCATTGGTCAAGACAAATGTGGCGCCTTCTGCATGCGCAAGTTTCGCAGTTTTCCAGGCAATGGAATTCTCATCCAATGCGCCAAAAATAATCCCTCGTTTTCCTTTTAGTAAGTTGTAAGACATAAGTTAGTTGTATAAAGCAAATATAAAATTATCTATTGAAGTAGGATGCGTGCATTTTCCCGAGCAGCATCAGATATACGCCCACCACTCAACATTTGTGCAATCTCTTCGATTCTAGCAGTTTGATCAAGTTTTTCAATACTGGAAACGGTGCGGTCACCGTCAATTTTTTTCCTGACGATTACGTGATCATGACCTGCAGCGGCGATTTGTGGCAAGTGTGTGATGGTAATTACCTGCATGGACTGCGCCATGCGCTTCATGATAAGTGCCATTTTTTCTGCTATGGAACCACTCACTCCGGTATCGATCTCGTCAAAAAGTATGGTAGGCAATTGCTTGCAGGTGGACAACAAGGCCTTTATGGCAAGCATCAATCGGGATAATTCACCGCCTGAGGCTGCTTTGTCAAGGGCCAATAATTGTGAACCGCGGTTAGCGGTAAAGGTGAATAACACCTCATCCTTTCCATAATCGCCATAAGAGGTGGATGGCTGTATTACGATATCAAATTGCGCATCTGGCATGCCTAAAAGTGAAACTGTCTCCAGAATCTGGTTTTCCATTGCAGGTTTGTATTGTTTGCGCAATTCATGTAACTCTCCCGCAACGATATCAAGTTGCTTAGTAGACGCCGCAATTAGAGCTTCCATCTTTTTGATCTTGCTGTCCATATTCTGGGCTGTAAGCACCTTGTCTGCAAGGTCATCACGCAAATGGATCAAATCCTGTACGTTATCCATCTGGTGTTTACGGTACAGATTATCAAGTGTTCCTAAAATAGCGTTTACGATTTCCAATCGTTCTGGATCCACTTCTACCCTATCCTTCTGACGCTCTGTTTCTACCGCCATATCCTCCAATTCCACGATGACAGATGTCAACCGTTCATTGAGCGCTTGGTATGCTAGAGAGAACGATTCTACAGATTTCAGTTTTGATTTGATTTCGCGTAGTTCGTCCACAATGCCATCGCCGTCTTCCGTCAGTTTGTGTTGAAGCAGGCCAAGTGCCTCAGTAATAACTTCTACATTGCTAAGCTGCTCATTTTCTTGTTCCAGTTCATCTTGCTTCAAACCGTCTAGCTGGGCCTCCTCCAGTTCATTCAACAGGAATGTGTTGTAGTCCAACTCGCGTGCTAGTGTCGCCTGATTTTCCTTAAAATCTTTGAGAGCCTTTATCTGGCTGCGGTATTCCTTCAACTTTGAGCGGTATTCTTTGAGTATAATGGCTCCTGATCTATCGCTAGCTTTTGTTTGCTCGTTGACAAATGCATTGAGCGTATCCATCTGAAATTGATCCGTAGCCAGTTGCATGGTCTGGTGCTGTGAATGAATATCGATCAGGTCTCTTCCTAAATCACTTACCACTCCCAAAGTCACTGGAGTATCATTGATAAATGATCGACTCTTTCCAGAAGGTAAAATCTCCCTACGGATAATAGATATATCTGAATAGTCCAAATCCTCTGCCTCAAAAAATGGTTTCAGGCTCAATTTTGAAATATCAAAATGCGCCTCTACCACACATTTAGTGGAGGTATCCCGGATAGCAGATAAATCTGCACGTTTACCAGTGACCAATCCCAAAGCTCCCAAGAGAATGGATTTACCGGCACCAGTTTCTCCCGTAATCATCGTCAGCCCAGCATCCAGCGGTAAATACAGCTGATCAATGAGTGCATAGTTTTGTATGTGGATTTCTTTAAGCAACTATAAAACAAGGATTTAATTCACTAAAAAAGCAGCGGTTACCGCTGCCTAAATCTAGTTAAAATGGAATGCCCACCCAAACCTATTATACCTTAATACTGCGCCATTTTACGGACTGGTTGGGTGCCAGACTTTGCAGGCTTTCTTTGAACTTAGCGATGTTTACCGCTGGTCCAGCTGTGTAAATATTGGTGATCTCGTCCGCTTTGGCATCAAAAAAGGTTCTTTGCAGTAGACTGTTAGGCCTTCTAGAATTGAGGTTCTCAAACTTCATGATATAAGTTTGAAGATCCTGCTTCACCTGCTTGGGATTGAGTGCAAACTTATCCATCCCATTGAGATGATAATCATACATGATCTCCCGATATTCTTTGTAGGTATCAGAAAGCAAATCGCTATTGAGCCTATACCTTGAGATCAAGCCGTTACCGTCTCCAGGGTTCCAGCCTATATTTCTGGAGGATTGAGCGAGATTGACAATCTGTTGTGCCTCTTCATGATATTTTTGACCTCCTTTTAATGCAAAAGTATCTGCATCCAGACCTAAAATAGTGAACGCGTAAAAGGTTACCAGCGACGTTAGGTTATTCTCAAACTGGTTATCGTTGTAGAAGAAAGGCGCATTCTCAATATATTCAAAATTGATGTCGTTATCCTTATAATTAAAAATAGTCGAGGTGTAGGTAGAATTAAAAACGGGTCGCGACACAGACAGTTGAAAATTGCCTTGAAAACGATTTCCATCAAGATTGGTAACAACAAAAATGAGCGCGCCATTGATGCGTTCTTCATCGCTATAGGCAGTTTGCGTCCATTTTGTATTATTGATAAATTCCTGTAGGGACGTTTCCAAAGTCTTGAAAATGCTGCGTTCAGGCTGCGCAATATTTTGGGCATTGACCTGAACAGTCATATTAAATTCTTGCGCACCGGCTGGTATAGCAATGATGCCCAATAACAGAAGTAAAAAACTAAGTCGTCCGTTTAATAATCTCATCTACAATATCTTTTGCAACCAAATTTTTCGACTTCACCGGGAAAACCTCCGCATTTCCTGACTTGTCGATGATCGTTATTTTGTTTGTATCCTTTCCAAAACCTGCACCCTCGTCCTGCATTGAATTCAAAATGAGCAAGTCGGTATTTTTTTGTTTCGCTTTCGCGAAAGCGTGCTCCAATTCATTTTCCGTCTCCAGGGCAAATCCCACTAGAAAAGGTCTTACCTGCAATTTACCCACGCTCGCCAAAATATCTGGATTCTTGACCAAATCTATGGTTAACGTGGATTCCTTCTTCTTTATTTTCTGAGTGGCGGCATTGGCTGGTCGATAGTCGGCCACCGCAGCGCTAAAAATAGCATAATCTTGGGAGTTGATATGGTTATGGACAACATCATACATTTCTTGAGCAGTTGTTACATCAATCCTATAAATTAATTCATGCTCTTGATGCACTGAACTAGGGCCCATGATCAAAATCACTTGCGCCCCACGATCTGCCATTGCGATCGCGAGAGCCATACCCATTTTGCCCGTGCTGTGATTGCCTATAAATCGCACTGGGTCAATAGCCTCATGGGTTGGACCGGCGGTGATTAAGCACTTTTTACCTCGTAAAGGCAATTCAATCTCTAGTTTGTTTTCTATGAAACTTACAATCTCCTCTGGTTCTGCCATCCTGCCTTTTCCAGAAAGACCGCTGGCGAGTTCACCATCACCTGCAGGGATCATATGATTGCCGTAACTAGCGAGCTTTTCAAAATTTGCCGTAGTAGACGGGTGTTTGTACATATCCAGATCCATCGCTGGTGCAAAATAAACGGGACATTTTGCGCTCGAATAAACAGCGAGCAACAAATTGTCAATATTTCCCGAGACCATTTTGCTCATGGTATTGGCCGTGGCAGGTGCAATGATCATCAAATCTGCCCATAAACCCAATTCCACATGGTTGTTCCAGGTATCATTCTCATCATCGTCATTTGTAAAAGAGGAGATTACTGGATTTTTGGAAAGAGTAGATAGAGTTAATGGTGTAACAAAATCCCGAGCCGCCGGAGTCAAAATAACCCTAACAGAAGCGCCCGCTTTTACAAGCAGGCGCGTCAAAAATGTTGCTTTGTAAGCGGCTATACCACCGGTTACACCCAGCAATATATTTTTCCCGCTTAGTAAGTGGTTCATGATATGTTATTCAGTAACACCAGTATCGCGGTAGTAGATTCTACCATCCATCCATTCTTGTACGGCAATGGAGTGTGGCTTAGGCAAACGCTCATAGTATTTGGAAACTTCAATCTGCTCCTTGTTCTCAAAGACCTCTTCAAGAGAATCGTTGTACGTTGCAAATTCTTCCAACTTCTCAATCAACTCTTCCTTAATGTCTGTGTTGATTTGTTCTGCGCGCTTTGCGATAATAGAAATAGCTTCATACATATTACCAGTGGGAGCTGTCAAAAGATCTCTATTGTAGGTAACTGATGTATTGGGTGCTTTTAGGTTTTTAGTATCCATGGGTATGTAAATTCTTAGTTATTGTAATCATTGATTAACACCAACAATTCATCGGCTTGTGCCCGGTATTCACTTTCCGGAAACCGGTTTGCAAAGGTATCATAATAATCCTTAGCAACCTTAAGTCTATCTGGAATTAAGCTTGGGAAACTATTGATGGCATAACTATACTGTGATTCAATTAAATAAAACTGAGCATCGTCCTGAAATTCAGATCCAGGGTGGTCGATAATAAAGTTCTCAAAACTTGTAATGGCAGACGTGTACCCACCACGTGAGAATGGCGCACGTTTGTGGTAATTCTTTGCAATCTCATAAGCCTTCTTGTCTAGCTTGTACCGCAGCTCATCAACAAGTCCATTTGCCTCTTCGGCGTACTCACCATTAGGATAGATATTGATATAGTCCTGAAACTTTGCCATTGCTTTATCCGTTGGCTGTTGGTCTTTTGAATAAATAGGAGCCATTTCGTAGGAGCTTTTCCCTACCATAAAGGTGGCATATTCCCGATTGGGATCACCTGCGTAGCTGTTGCGGTATGTTTCAAATTGATATCCGCTTTCTGGATACCTACCATCGTTATAGAGGGCATTGGCATACTTTAAAGCTACTGGTGCTGCGCTATCAGTACCACGGTAAAGTGGCACTACCTTCTCCAATAAATTGATGGCCTTACCATACTTTCCTGCAGCGTACAAAGAATCTGCCACGCGTAGTTTAAGCTTGGCATCCTCAGATTTTAGCGCTTTTTGATAATTGCCACAACCTACAAGGGTCAGGACGATAAGAAATAGAAATGTGAATTGCTTCATTCTTTATTTTTAAACGAGTGCAAAGGTACCATTTAAAAGGCGTTTGCATTTTTGGGTTAACGATAATCGACTAGTTTTGGTATGACTCTAAAAAGTTTTTCAGCCGAGTTCTTAGATCTTCATCAATGTTCACCAATGGCAATCTAATGTGTTCTTCACAAATACCTAAGTGCGTTAGCAACGCCTTAATCCCACCGGGATTTCCTTGTTCAAAGATCATGTCAATGCTAGGCGATATTTGGTAGTGTAATTCGTAAGCCTCGGCCACGTCACCATTCAACCCATAGCGTATCATGTCGCTGAAATCCTGAGCCATCGCTTGTCCAATGACTGATATTACTCCTGCGCCACCAGCCAGTGTTATGGGCAATGCCATCATATCATCTCCTGAAATAACAAGAAATTCCTCTGGTGTATACTGTATCATTTTCATCGCCTGGGCAATATCGCCCGCCGCTTCCTTAATAGCGACAATGTTGTCAAAATCATGAGCTAGCCTAACGATTGTCTCCACACTTATGTTAGAACCTGTTCTTCCCGGTACGTTATACACAATGATCGATTTATCCGTAGCTTCAGCAATCGCTTTATAATGCTGATAAATACCTTCTTGTATAGGTCTGTTGTAATAAGGGGAAACAGACAGGATCGCGATAAAATCTGATAGATCTGTTTTCTTGATCTGCTCTACCACTACTCGAGTATCATTCCCTCCTATCCCTATAACCATTGGCAATCGCTTATCATTTGCTTTTTTGATCGTCGCAATGACCGCCTCTTTCTCCTCGCTAGTGAGCGTTACATTTTCTGCTGTGGTTCCCAGCACCACCAAATAATCAATGCCGTTGTCCACCTGATAGTCCACTAGTTTTGCCAGTGCTGTATGGTCAACGGTTCCGTCTGCGGTAAAGGGAGTGATCAAGGCGACTCCGGTTCCTATTAATTCCTGCATTTTAATGGGTTATAATTTTAATGTATTTCTTTAATTCTGTTATAAAAACTTGTTTTTCAGACAACTCAACATCAATCGAAAGATCATAATGCTCCTTTTGCTGCGTGGGCAAGCCTACTTTAAATCCAGACCTCAACGCTAGCGCTACAAAGGATTGCAAATCATTTGCCCTTTGGAAGAAATTGATCTGCAGGTCATAGCTAGCGTTTAGAATTTCCTCCAACTGTTGGTCTGCAATGCCACCGTTCCACTTTATACTTTTGGAATTCAAAACTACAACTTGTGGTGTGGAGACAGCCGTTACATCCTTAGTAAAGGTGACTACCGTTACTTTTTCAATTCCCAGGTCGTTGGACCATTGTTCTAGAAAAAGGGTCGATTGTTCGACATCTGCATCATACAACACAATCAACGACCGTGGCGTTTTAGGAAGACTTTCCCTACTATCCCTGCGCAACCTTTCCTGCTGTTTTCGCAGCCATCGGCTCTTTAAGACGTCAAAAATCATTTACTTTTACTTCCCAACAAAGGTATAACAAACACTATGAAAATAGCTATGACGGCCACATGCAGGAAAGGTTTAATGGTTTTCGCTTTCGCGAAAGCGATATTCCTCACAACCTCCTGCAAGACAGAAATCTACACTGCCCAAAAACTCAACGCAAGCCAGACCGAGATTGATTCTACACTAACTCCTGTAGAGCATATTACCGAATATATAGCGCCTTTCAAGAAAAGTCTCGATGCGCAGATGGACAAGCCGCTGAGCTATAATCCTGCCGATATGTACAAGAGCGACACACCGCTCAATACGCGTATAGGAAATATGATGGCTGCGATCGCCCGGGAACGCGGCGAGCAGGTTTTCAAATCGCGGACGGGCAAGGATGTCGATATGGTATTACTCAACAACGGCGGTATACGCGCAGGGATTCCCGCAGGTACCGTCACTTTGAGAACGGCTTATGAGGTAATGCCTTTTGAGAACGAACTGGTCGTGGCAGAACTTGCACCCGCACAAATGAAAGAGTTAATTGAATATCTTGCTAGTGGCCAGCGAGCCCATCCATTTGATGGACTACAAATCCAGTTACAGGGAGACGAGGTTAAATCCATGAAGCTGGCAGGAAAGCCACTTGAGTATGACCGCAATTATTACGTCATGACCAACGATTACCTCATGACTGGCGGTGATAACATGGATTTCTTTACCAAAGCGATATCAAGCACCCGTCTAGAATATAAAATAAGGAAGGCTATGATCGATTATTTCACCAAAACCGACACTCTAGGCTTTAAAGCGGACGATCGATTTACCAAAGAGAACTAATTATGGAACGCAGAAAATTCATTAAGAATACATCCACCGCAGGTTTAATCGCGGGAACGGCTTTGTGGAGCAACAGCGCCCTTGCCGCCGGATTTTTTTCTAGCCGTGAGGAACGCGATGACCTAAAAAAAATCACGATCCTTCATACGAACGATACACATTCCCATATCGAACCTATAAGCGGTGGCCGTGATAATGGGAAAGGCGGCGTTGCTAGACGCGCTGCGCTCATCAACAAAGTGCGGGCTGAGAACCAAAATACGATCTTGCTCGATTGCGGCGATATATTCCAGGGAACTCCTTATTTCAATTTTTATGGCGGTGAGCTAGAGATCAAATTGATGTCCATGATGGGTTATGATGCGGCAACGCTAGGCAACCACGATTTTGACAATGGCATCGATGGCCTTTACGCACAGTTACCAAATGCAAGTTTTGAATTCGTCATCTCTAACTATGACTTTTCCAACACCATCATGGATGGAAAAACTAAACCTTATAAAGTAATGGTTAAAGACGGCGTTAGGATTGGAATGTTTGGGTTGGGAATTGAATTGGAAGGACTGGTTTCTCCCTTGATGTATAAGGAAACAAAATACCTTGATCCATTGATGGTCGCGCAGGATATGGTGGTCGCTTTACGCGAAAGTGAAAAATGTGACATTGTGATCTGCATGTCTCATTTGGGCTATAAATATGGGAGCGATAAGATCAGCGATATTTCTCTTGCCCAGCAGACCTCCGGCATCGACCTGATCATTGGTGGGCACACGCATACTTTCTTGGAGCAGCCAGATCTAGTTATCAATGCTGCTGGAGAAACGACGATGGTCAATCAGGTGGGTTGTTATGGCATCAATGTGGGCAGGATTGATTTTTATATGCACAAAGGGAAACTGGCTGCTGGAGAAAAGGTGGTTTATGAGGTTTGATTTATTGGATTTCAAATAGATTCATCACAAGGTGCGGAATAAATTCAACACCTTGTGATGGTGAAATGGATGGATTACTCATAAACAAATCTGCGAATCTTGACGTTTTCACTCAATAAGTCGCCACGTCTATAACGTTGTTCAGTTTCTTTGATCATATACCCATTTGAATCATACTCAAAGAACTTCACTTCTTGTTTAATGTCTTCATCCACGATGATCCGGGAGATACCGTTGGAATTATGACTGATATCAACAACGCCATTATTTGTTTCTTCACCGTTTGAGGTTTGCTTCAATGTAAAGGATTCCAGTTGCTGAGCGTTGTTGTAGAAGAAATCCATTTCAAAATTGGAGTTGCTAGAGGATTTTAGCTTTTGATTGCTTTCTACTTCCATATGTTCTGACCAGTAGATCAAGGATTGATTTGATGGTAATCCCTTCATTGTCTTGAGAACGCGCTTTTCCTCTCTGGAGGTTTCTAATAAATCAAAGGAGTTGTAAGTGAATTCTACTTTTTGATCGTCAAGTTCTGAAACTTGAGAGAGCGGTCTATAGCTTCTATTCATCAATCTTCTTACAGATATCATCAAGCCATTTTTATTATAAGTATAAATAAGGGTTTCGGTTGGACTCATTTTAGGGGCTGGAACTACTTCTAGTATCTCTGGATAATCTTTCTCATCGCTGCCTAAGGAAATAGTTGTTTCAAGTATGTCTTCTTCTACTTTCTCGATAACTATTTCTTCCACAGCATCTTCTATATCTTCAATCATGGCTTCTTTGATGATGATTACCTCGCCGTTTTCTTCAAGTTCGTCCTCGTATTTCACAGATCCATCGGTGCGTCTAGCGTCCTTTTCAAACATATCCACTCTTGAAATTCTATCATTCTTATAATGATAGGAAATGCTGTCGGTTTCCGTATATTTTGCAGTGAGCCGGTCATTTTTCATTACGAAAAACGTTTTTTGATCTTCATTAGTAACCAAGTGATATTCCAATTCATAGGTTGAATTGGAGAAACTTTTTTTCTGAATAAATTGCCATTGGTTGCTATTGGAATCGTTCTTTGGCCTTGTGATTTCACGCTCATTGTCAAGTCTTAAGCTATCTCCTTTCGAGCTGTAATGAGAAATTACCATGGCAGTTTCCTTGGGATCTGCACTACCCCATTTATTTATCTCGCTATCCTCAAATTTTTTCTCAATTTTAACTAGTGGATTGTTCACCTCAACCATTTTCAATAAATCTTTTGGTGCAATTTTCTGCGCGATTATTGTGTAGCTGCACAGCGAAATGATCATTAACAGCAAGCAACTTTTCATAATCTAATTTTTAAATTTTAAGGTATTGCGAGGAATTCCTTCTCAACAATCATTACTGATCCCAACTACCTTTCCTTTTCTAGCGCTGACTGCTCTATGTTTTCTCTGGATACGAGATAATCCTTTTTTGATACTAACAATCTGCACACCATGCCGCCATTATCCTCGATCGCTTTTAATTGAAAGAAGGTAAGCTGAAGCGCAGGTATTTAATCAAGTTTGACTGTGGCTGCGTCAATAGAACGAAGAAAAAAGAATGGATGAAAGATCTTGGAAGAACTATTTTAAAAACTTTTCCTACTCAAAACTAAAAACCCTCTTCATCAATGATTTATCAATGAGTTCGTCATTTTTGTACTCTTCCTGCACCTGCTGTACCATGAAGCCATCTTCATTATAGGTGTAGAGAATTATTGTTTTTCCCTTGCCTCTATCCGACACCATTTTGACTAATTGATCTGCCTCGTAGAAAATTCTGGCATCTCGCGTAAAATCCTCGTCATCTTTTTCTGTTGTGCCTATCTTTAACCCCACCAATCTATCCGATTCATCATAAGTGAGCAGTGCTGTAATGACCCCACCACCTTGCGCTTTATTATTCTCTTTTATATGCTCAGACCAATAGTTCAGGGATAGGTTTTCTGGTAAGCCTTCAGCTGTCATCAATAGATTATTTTTTTGCGAAAACGAGGTCAATTTATCATCAAGATAGACAAAGTTCAAGGTTTCCTCTAGAAGTTCTTCCACTTGCGACCGATTGCGATACGTTCGATTTTTTAAGGTCTTCATTGTTATAATTTCTTCTTTCTCATTATAAGTATAGAATACCGTTTTGCTAGGGTAAAATAACGGTGCTGGAAGTACCTCAACAATTTCATAATCATCATCGCCACTATCGCTTATGGTCGTTTCATAAACTCCTTCCTCAACCTCTATTACAGATTCCTCAGGATAGTCCTCTATGTTATCTGTTTCTTCAATAACGGTTTCCTCAATGACCATGTTATCCAACTCACTTTTGCCCATTTCGTCTTCGTAGATCAAGCTGCCATCTGTAACTCTTGGATCCCTTTCAAAGTGATCTATTTGATAGATCCGTTCACCCTGATAACTATAAACGATACTATCCGTGGCTGTATATCTAGCCATCAAGCGATCGTTGTCTATGACAAAATTAGTAACCTCTTCTCTCTCGTTACGATCCTCAAATTTCAATTCGTAGCTACCGCTTTTTGAAACTCTCTTTTCTATATAGTTCCAATCTGCTTCCTTCACGTATTCTTCCTTGCGTGTAAATTCCATGGTTTTGTCTAAAATCAGGCTATCACCTTCCATCGCGTAATAGCTTATGGTCATTGAGGTCGCCCGAGGATCTGCCGTTTCCCAATCATTGATTTCTATAGAATTGAATTGCTCCTTAAGAATATCTAATGGCTCTGCTACGATCACTGATTTTAGCAGACCATCGGCCGTTGGCTGTTGCGCGAGGCTTACCACGCTCAAGAGAAGAACTATATATTTGATCATCAGATTTTTTTAAAAAAAATTAAACCATGGCAAGAAACTCGGTCTCACTAATCATAGTGATATTGAGCTGCTCTGCCTTTTCAAGTTTTGACGGACCCATGTTCTCGCCACGTACAAGATAGTCTGTTTTAGAAGATAGGGAGCTACTCACCTTTCCGCCATTGTCCTCGATCATTTTTTTAAGGTCATTTCTTGACATCTCAAACACGCCCGAAATCACAAAACTTTTTCCTACCAGCGCATCAGATCTGGTGGAGAGTTCTTCTGCGCTCAGCGAGAGTTGCAACCCTGCAGCTCTCAATCTATTGACCAACTGGATCTGCACTGGATCTGTAATAAATTCTACGACAGATTCGGCAATACGTTCGCCTATCTCTGGAACAGTGCTTAGTTGATGTAGCTTTTCCGCTTTCGCGAAAGCGGACTCATCGTCAACCTCGCTAAACAAATCT
>JBBSPH010000008.1:0-22954 GCA_038258985.1 Flavobacteriales bacterium | reverse complement strand
TTTACGGCGGTCTTCACCTTGAGGGCAAACTGGTCGAGGTGTTTGAAAAAATGGCGGCACAGGGTAAAAATACCGTTGCCATAAGTGATGGCCTGGATCAAAACACGCTTATAGATAGTTCGAATTTTGCCAGTAATTACGACCCACACATTTGGTTTGATGTAGATTATTGGGCTCAAATGACCACCTTTATCACCCAAAAACTAAGCGATCAAGACCCACAAAATGCTGATTTCTATTCGGCAAATAGAGATGCCTATTTAGAAAAGATTGCTCAACTTAAAATTGATCTCACCAATAAAATTGATGAGTTGCCGAAGGAGAAACGCATTCTTGTGACGGCGCACGATGCGTTCAGTTATTTTGGCCGCAAGTTCGACTTTGAGGTAGTAGGATTGCAGGGGCTTTCTACGGCGACTGAGGCTGGTGTGCAGGATGTACAGCGCATTACACAGTTTATAATCGACAACAAAGTAAAAGCCGTTTTTATCGAGAGTAGTGTACCACGTCGAACCGTAGAAGCACTACAAGCCGCGGTAAAAGCCCAAAATCATGAAGTCGTTATAGGTGGTGAGCTTTACAGTGACGCGCTGGGAAGCGCTGGTACTCCAGAAGGAACTTACGTGGGAATGTATTTACATAATGTCAACACTATAGTTAACGCACTCAAATAATGGAAGAGAAAATAGCCGTTGCGGTAGATGACTTGACAGTTGCCTACAACTACAAACCTGTTTTGTGGGACATTGACCTTTCCATTCCTGAAGGCGTTTTGATGGCGATTGTAGGACCCAACGGCGCTGGAAAATCAACCCTGATCAAAGCCATCCTAGGCATTATTGACCCTATTGCAGGATCTGTGAAAATCTATGACAAGCCTTATTCCAAACAACGTGACAAGGTCGCCTATGTACCGCAAAAAGGAAGTGTTGATTGGGATTTTCCAACGACTGCACTGGATGTTGTGATGATGGGAACTTATGGTTCACTGGGCTGGATCAAACGCCCAGGAGCAAAACAGAAAAAGCAAGCATTGGAAGCATTGGAAAAGGTAGGCATGCTCGCTTTCAAAACGAGGCAAATAAGCCAGCTGAGTGGTGGACAGCAGCAACGTATTTTTCTAGCCAGAGCGTTGGTGCAAAATGCCGCCATCTATTTTATGGACGAGCCTTTCCAAGGCGTTGATGCCACGACAGAAATTGCGATCATCAACATATTGAAGGAGCTGCGCAAGGCTGGGAAAACGGTGATCGTCGTACACCACGACCTGCAAACCGTCCCAGAATATTTTGATTGGGTAACTTTTTTGAACGTAAAGCATATTGCCACGGGACCGGTTAAGGATATTTTTAATGACGATAATTTGACCAAAACTTATGGGATTAATTATAAAGTGGCGGTGCAGAAATAGCGAGTTAAGAAAGATGCCTGCTCGAGCGCAGTCGAGAGCTACCTCGAAGGTCAGATGTATTATTCGTCTGATAAAGGTCTCGACTCCGCTCGATCAGGCATGATGGTAATAAAGTTGGAAATAGTCTTGTACCAACCAGAACGATCGAGTTATGTAGCGGAATGACGGCCACGAATAAAGAATTGGTGATCGGCAATCAAGGGTTGGGAACCAACACGAGCAATCGGCAATCAAGATTTCTGGAAGAAATCGATAATAAATAATTAGGAATTGGACATTACACAATACTTCACGGACTACACACTGCGTACCATTACGTTGGGCACAGCTGTGCTGGGTGCCATTTGTGGTATGTTGGGAAGTTTTGCGGTATTGCGGAAGCAGAGCTTGTTGGGTGACGCGATCTCCCACGCAGCTTTGCCCGGTATAGCCATCGCTTTTCTGATTACTGGTGCAAAGGATTCCAATGTCTTGTTATTAGGTGCCCTCGTAAGTGGTTTAATAGGTACGTGGTGGATACGTGGCATTGTCACCAAAACCCACCTAAAAACAGACACCGCTCTAGGCTTGATCTTGAGTTTGTTTTTTGGTTTTGGAATGTTGCTACTGACCTACATTCAAAAACAACCAAATGCCAATCAGGCGGGATTGGACAAGTACCTCTTTGGTCAAGCGGCAACACTGGTAGAAAGTGATGTTATCTTGATGTCGGTAATCACTGGGATTAGTTTAATAGTGATGTTGCTATTTTGGAAAGAGTTTAAGCTATTGTTATTCGATCAAGATTATGCCATGACCTTGGGTTTCAATACAAAATTCATTGATGGCTTGATCAGTTTCTTTATAGTTCTGGCTATTGTGATCGGATTGCAGACCGTGGGCGTGGTCTTGATGAGTGCCATGTTACTAGCACCTGCCGCTGCAGCACGGCAATGGACCAATAGCTTGAGCGTGATGGTATTATTGGCTGCTATATTTGGAATGTTTTCCGGTGTCTTTGGTACAGCGATAAGTGCTAGCCAGCCTAACCTATCCACAGGACCGGTAATCGTTTTGGTTGCTGCAGTTTTTGTGGTCATCTCTTTCGTATTTTCTCCAGGTCGCGGGATTCTGTTTAAACAACTACGGCTTTTGAGAAACAGGCGGGAGCTGGAATTGCAGAAGACCTTATATTTCATGTACACGATTGTGGAGAAGCACGATAATATTTCACGGCCACACGCCATAAGGATCTTGAATAATTTCCAAGGTTTTACCAAAAGCACCCTTTCGCAGCTGGAGAACAAGGACTGGATTACCATTCAAGGTACTGACTGGTCGCTTACAGAGCAAGGTTTTACAACTGCGGCAAATCTCTATAACTCCAACCTCCCAGAAATATGAATCCGTCGATAGAAATACAGTTGATTGCTGCGATTACCGCTGCGGCCTGTGCCATCCCTGGTGTTTTTCTGGTATTGCGCAAAATGGCTTTAATAAGTGATGCGATTAGTCATTCCATATTGCCGGGTATTGTTATCGGGTTTATGATCACGCAGGATCTTGCCTCGCCTTGGCTTATTTTACTCGCTGCCGTCAGCGGAATCATCACCGTTATTCTGGTAGAAATGATCCAAAAAACTGGACTTGTCAAAGAAGACACCGCGATAGGACTTGTCTTTCCTGCGCTATTTAGTATCGGTGTAATTTTAATTGCCCAAAATGCAAATGATGTGCATCTCGATGTGGATGCAGTGTTGCTGGGCGAACTAGCATTTGCACCTTTCGATAGATTGTACATAGATGGAACCGACGCGGGTCCCAAGGCACTTTGGATCATTTCCGGAATCCTTCTTTTGACTAGCGCACTCTTGTTGGCTTTCTATAAGGAGTTGAAATTGAGCACTTTCGATATAGGATTATCCTCTGCATTGGGATTCTCGCCGGTAATTTTGCATTATGGATTGATGAGTGTGGCATCTGTCACCACCGTTGCAGCGTTTGATGCGGTAGGTGCGATTTTGGTAGTCGCCCTGATGATCACGCCAGCCGCAGCGTCGTATTTACTTACGACAGATTTAAAAAAAATGCTGGTGCTTTCTCTCCTCATTGGAATAGGCAGCGCGATAGGCGGTTATTGGTTTGCCCGCTGGTTAAATGCATCCATTTCGGGATCGATTACGACGGTGTTGGGATTGCTGTTTCTTGCCATTTATCTATTTGCACCTAGCAAAGGTTTGATCGCAGTGCTTTTCCGACAGAACAGGCAGCGCAAGGAGGTTTCCCTGCTTACCTTTTTATTACACTTGAACAACCACGACAGCGTTGAGGAGCGCAATGTTGCCCACTTGCAGGAACATATCAATTGGCAACGCGTGCGTGCGAAATCCGTCCTGAATCTAGCCGTTCAAAACAATATGATCACCATCGATAATCGCGTGGTTTCCCTGACTAAAAAGGGATTAGAGTTCACCGAAAAGGCTTTGGAATATATTATCACCAACAAGGACGAAAAGATAGAAGACATGAAAGATGACTTCTTCTTGTTTAGAGGTTAATGGTTGTTTCGCTTTCGCGAAAGCGAGCTCAGTGTGAACCTCTTCGTCGTAGACTCCTTGAAAGCGAGATTACAATAGTAATTGCTCATATCACAAGGTTCGGAATTAATTCCACACCTAATGATGAAACATAAACTTCTAAAATGTTCGCTTTCGCGAAAGCGAGACTACAAAGGATATTGATTTAAAATGCTGCCTTACGCTTTTCTAAAAAGGCAGTCGTTCCCTCCGCAAATTCGTCTGTACCAAAACAGCTGCCAAAGTTGTCGATCTCTACCTGATAGCCGTCGGTGCCATCCACATAACCAGCATTAACCGAATCAATCGCTGCAGCAATCGCCATAGGACTGTTGCGCATGATCTTTTTAGCAATACCATTTGTGAATTCGAGCAGTTCCTCTTGTGCGACCACATGATTGACAAGTCCGTAGGTAAGTGCCTGTTGGGCGTCTATCATTCCAGCTGTCATGATCATTTCCATGGCGCGGCCCTTACCTACCAGTTGCGGGAGTCGTTGCGTCCCACCATAACCTGGAATTACACCTAATGACGTTTCTGGCAAACCCAGTCTGGCATTTTCACTCGCAATTCTAAAATGTGCCGCCATCGCCAATTCGAGACCACCGCCTAGCGCAAAGCCATTGATAGCCGCGATCACAGGCGTGGAGCAGTTTTCTATGACATCAAACAATTCGCTTTGACCTTTACCGGCAAGTTGCTTGCCTTCCAGATCGTCAAAGTCTGCAAATTCAGAAATATCTGCGCCTGCCACAAATGCCTTCTCACCAGAGCCGGTGATGATGATCACTCTAACTTCTTCATTTTCTTCCAGATTTGCAAAGGCGGTTCCCAGCTCTTCGATGGTTTCTCTATTGAGGGCATTGAGTTTATTGGGGCGATTGATTGTTACTGTAGCAATCTTGTTGTCTATATCGATGAGAATATTATTCATGTCGTGGTGTTAGGTATAAAATGTAAAAATTGAAGTCTTCCTCAAAAATACAGAGAATTTGGGAGTTTAAAATGGAGAAACGAGAAACGCTATTCCATCATGAGGTGCGGAATTAATTCCGCACCTCATGATATTTTTACAAATTTACAAATTGAAAACCGGCAATCCAGAGTGTAGCTCACAATGGGCAATGTGCACTAGACAATATAGAGTTGCGCCAGCAAATC
Organism: Flavobacteriales bacterium; assembly: GCA_038258985.1. Taxonomy (GTDB): domain Bacteria; phylum Bacteroidota; class Bacteroidia; order Flavobacteriales; family Flavobacteriaceae; genus Nonlabens. The sequence continues at coordinate 17,827 of JBBSPH010000008.1, read as the reverse complement.
AGTAATTGGCAATCTACCTACTTCTTGGCAATGCAACCGTAAACGTGGTTCCCTCGCCATAAGTCGTTTTCATACTAATATTGCCATCAAAGTTTTCCACGATCTGCTTGACCATGGCAAGACCCAGTCCCATGCCGCTATTTTTTGTAGTGAACTTGGGTTCAAAAATTTTGAATTCATTTTCTGGAGCGACACCGGTGCCGTTGTCATCTACCTTTAAATAAATGCAATGGTCATCGTGAGTGACCGAAACCTGGATTTTTGGCGAGCGATGTGGGTGAGCTGCCTGAATCGCATTTTTCACAAGATTAGTGACCACGCGTATCAATTGAGTGCGGTCAAAAATGGACATTAAGACATCGCTATCCTCAAAATATTCAATATGTGATTCATTAAAAATGTCTAGCGCCAGTTGGGTAATTTTGGGAATGTTAATCTCTTCTGACTGCTGCGCCGGCATGGTGGCATAAGTAGAAAAGGCATCTGCAATATTGCTCATCACATCAATTTGCTCAATAAGGGAGTTGGAATATTCGGCTAGTTTTTCCTTTAATTCGGGATCTTGTGGGTCAAAACGGCGCTCAAAACTCTGCACGGTCAAACGCATGGGTGTAAGCGGGTTTTTGATCTCGTGTGCAACCTGTTTGGCCATTTCCCTCCAGGCTTGTTCGCGTTCACTGGTAGCCAATTTTACGGCGCTTTCTTCCAGTTCATTTACCATCTCATTGTAGGATTCAACGAGAGTGTTGATCTCTTCCGTGCCCGTAGCGTCCACATGGATTTTTTGATTGCGTTTGGAAATACTCAGCTCTTTAATCTTATCGCTTATATCGCGGATGGACTTGGTAATATATCTGGAAAGCAGATAGGCCAACAGGATAGAAAAAAGAATCATTAAAACATAGACAATGCCTATACGGTACAGAAATTCCGAAAGTTCGTAATCTATAAAATCATCATTTTCTAGATATGGTAGATGGATGATGGCGATATTTTTGAATTGGTCATCCTTTAAATAGGTGTAGCTGGACCTGAAGGTCTGATTGCCCTCATCAAATTGATATACAAAACGCCCATCGTCTGCATTGCGCAGGTTGCGCATGGTCAGGGAATCCAATTGCAAATTCTGACTACCCGACACAAAGTTACCGTTGGAGGTTTTTATCAAATGACCGCGCAGGTCATAAACCACCACGGGCATTTTATGGATGTCGCTTATATCAAAAATCTCTTTATCAAATATGAACGGTAGATTATCTGTCTTTACTGGCCAGTCTGTTTTTTTGAGCGTGTATTTAAAACTCTCCAAAATAGCCTCTTCCTTGCGCTCCAGTCGCTTGTTGTGGTAATCCCTACCCTGTTCTGAATATTGATAGATGGATATTCCTGCAATCAACACGCTAGAGATAAGCGTTAGTAGAATCATGGAAAAGAAGATCCGGTTGCGCAGACTATTTCGGTACAATTTCATAGCCCTGAAAATAGCAATTATTGCGCCAGCCTGCGCACGGTTATCGTTGGGAAAATTTGGGATGGGTTTAAGTTCGCTTTCGCGAAAGCGAACTTACCTTCATCATTAAAACATACAAAGATGGCACTAGAGAGATATTATACACTTGGAAACACGGGACTGCGTGTGAGTAGACTCGCGCTGGGTACAATGACTTTTGGCAAAGAATGGGGCTGGGGAAACGAGAAAGAGGATGCAGCTAAAATATTTGATCATTATCTTGAAAACGGCGGCAATTTTGTGGACACGGCAGACATGTACACGGACGGCACGAGTGAAGAGTTTATAGGCGGTTTTATGAAAGACCGCAAGAACAGAGAGGAGATCGTTCTTGCCACAAAATTTACGTTTAATACCAGCGAGAATCAGCATATCAACGGTGGTGGAAATTCTCGTAAAAACATTCGAAGATCTGTAGAGGGATCCCTGAAGAGACTCAAAACCGATTACATAGATTTGTATATCATGCATTTATGGGACCGCATGACGCCGGTAGAAGAGGTGATGCGAACACTAAACGATCTAGTAACCGAGGGTAAAATACTACACTATGCACTATCCAATGTTCCCGCCTGGTATGCGAGCAAGGCACAGATGATTGCGCGCTACAATAATTATGAACCTATAAGCGCACTACAACTGGAATATTCCCTGATCCAGCGTAGCATTGAGCATGAATATATCGACCTGATGCAGGATATGAATGCCGGTATCATGGCATGGTCACCATTGGGAGGCGGTTTGCTTTCAGGTAAATACAAACCTGGAATCGACGATCAAAAAGATGTAGAAGGCAGATTAAAGCATATCACCGACAACGGCGGCGAAGTAAGTTCTAAGGATAATGAACGCAATTGGAATATTGTCAAAGCGTTGCACGAGGTAAGTAAAGAAATAGATCAGCCCATGGCTAGTGTTGCCCTCAACTGGACGGCAAACCAGCCGAGCGTCGCCAGCGTTCTGGTAGGAGCAACAAAAATGTCGCAGATTGAAGCCAACATGAAATCCCTAGATTTTGAGATTCCTCACGAGTTGATGCAAAAATTGAATGATGCAAGCGCTCCAGAAATTCCTTATCCATATACTTTTTTCCAACCCAAAATGCAGGAACGTATCTATCCAGGAACCAAGGTCGGTTTGAAACCAGAAAATTATTGGAAGGATTTGAGGATAGGATAATTGCCTATTTTTCCTTTTGCTGCGCAAAATGAATATTGCCGATTGCTGATTTGAACCCATTGTTTATCAAAGCCTTGTAAAGCTATCAATAAATGTGGCTTCGGCTCGGCTCAGCCACAAATTGAATAGGTTGGAATAATAAGCATTACTGAGGCTGTTCATTTCGACTCCGCTCAGTGACCTGCATTGCGATATTTGAAAATTGTAAATCCCCTGGTGGCTTCGGTTTCACACAGCCACCGATCGAATAGGCTGAAATACCCTGTTTGACTGAGGTTGCTCACTTCGACTCCGCTCACTTTGGCTCCGCTCAGTGACCTAGATCGTGGTACCTCGATAAATAAATCTCACATGGTAGCTGAGCGGAGCCGAAGTCACGATGCATAAATTTGCTCAGATAGTTTTTAAGTCTGCTCACTTCGACTGTGCTCAATGACCTGGATTGGGATATTTTACAAGCAAAAATCTTTCTGGTGGCTGAGCGGAGCCGAAGCCACGCACCAAAAAAAACTCCCATCAAGGCTGAGCCTTGATGGGGGTTTTTATTTCTATTTATTTGGTCGATCGTCAACCGTCATTAAGCGCAGCGGTCAATATTCGCTTTCTAACTTCCCACCGTCGCTGGCTGTACCCATTTAAAAGTGTGTGATTCTGCCGGAATTTTCATGCGTTGTGCAACGCGTTCCATTCTTGCAGGAAGCTTCATCAAATAATCGCGCGCTTTTTCAGCTTCATCAGTAAGGTTGCCGATGTTTGAGATATCCCAAGTATCGATCAAGTTCTGTAGGATGTCAATGTAATCTTGAGCGGTATAAACACCTATGCGCTGTGCACTGTTGGAAAAGTCCTCAAATGCAGCACCTATAGACTGCCCAGACTCACGTAAAAAATGTGCCGGCATGACGATCTTATGTACCATCATTTCTTTAAAAGCGACCATCATATTGCTAGGATCTACCTTGAAGATCTCATCCACAAAGGTGGAATAAGCCTTGTGGTGGCGCATCTCGTCACCACTAATGATGCGACACATTCTGGAAAGGGTGGTATTGCCGTAATCGCGAGCCATTTTGGCAACACGATTGTGCGAAATGTAGGTAGCCAATTCCTGAAAACTTGTATAGACAAAGTTTTTGTAGGGATCGCGATCCGTACCTATATCAAAACCGTCAGCGATCAAATGCTGGGTGGTAACTTCTACCTCACGCATATTGACGCGGCCAGACAGATAAAGGTATTTGTTCAAGACATCGCCATGACGGTTCTCTTCAGATGTCCATTGACGCACCCACTTTGACCAGGCGTTGCCTTTTCCTTCCATTTGGTTGACGCCTTCCACGTCCATTAACCAGGATTCGTAGGTAGGAAGCGCTTCCTCAGTGATGGTATCACCTACAAGCGTTACCCAAAAATCGTAGGGTAACTCCTTAGCAAGCTCGCGCAACTCCTTCAGTTTATCCATGAATCCATCAATGGTAGAATCTGGCAAAAAGTCGGTAGGTTGCCAGATCTTCTCAACGGGAATAAGGAATTTGTCCATAAAGGACTCCACCTTAGACTCAAGGGATTGCATAACTTCTATGCGTATATTTTTAAGCGGTTGTATCATTTAATTACGTTATTTTATAAAGGTAAGAAATTCAAGTGATTACGCTTTCGCGAAAGCGAAAACATTAACAGTCAAACTGCATTAAACGGCAGTTGAGATAATACTGTTATGTACCACAGATTGTGCCGTTTGTATGATCTCGATAGGGTCTTTTCCCGCGATGGGTAAAGGATGGTGGACGGTCACGCTGATGTGGTTGCCCATCCCGAATGGGAACTTGCCGTAGCGATCCACCTTCCAACTATTATTGACGGTCACGGGAACCACGACTGCATCAGGGACATAGTTGAAAATTGTCTGTAATCCACGCACCTGGAACGGTTTGGGAATACCAGTGCGGCTGCGGGTTCCCTCTGCAAAAATGACCACGCTGCGATTTTTCTCGTGTACGTTTTTGGCAAATTTTGAGAGCGCCACGACTGCCTCTTTGGGATTTTTACGGTCAATGGCACAATTCTCACCTATGCGCAGGTTGAGAGAGATGCTTGGGATGTTTTTGGCGAGTTCTTTTTTGGCGACAAATTTCGGGTAATAGTTTCTCAGGTAATAGATGAGCGGGGGTATGTCGAACATACTCTGGTGGTTGCTCACAAAAATATAGGACGGCCCAACGGGCAAATCAACTTTGTAATCGATAGAGAACCGATTGAATAAAACCAGTTGCGTGCCCATCAAAAACCAGTTTAAAATGGCGACGCTTTTCTGGTGCAAATCGTGACCGCCTATCGCGTGGCAAATAAGCTGGATGGGATGAAAGATGATCAGCACCAGAAAAAAAAGGATCAGGTGGATGAACGATAAGGGGTATGAGAGAATTTTCTGCATCGGGCAAAGATAATCACAGCGGCACCGCTACCTAGAATTGCAAGCGGGAATCAGTATGCGTGCATAGTAAATTAAGATTATCGGCAGTTGTATTTGACCCACCTTAAAACATTACTCAATTTCAATCAATACTGGACAATGGTCACTATGTACTGCACTATTCAAAATCACAGATCGTTTTACCCGTTCTTTCAACTGTGGTGTCACCATGTGGTAATCGAGCCGCCAGCCTTTGTTGCGCTCGCGCGCTCCGCCGCGATAACTCCACCAAGTATACTGGTCTGCCGCGTCGCTGAACATCCTAAATGTATCGACGAATCCAGTTTCTACCATCCGGTCAAGCCAGGCGCGCTCTTCTGGTAAGAAACCAGAGGTGTTCTTTAATCGGACTGGATCGTGAATGTCGATCGCCTTATGGCAAATGTTGTAATCACCACAGACAATTAGGTTAGGAATCTCCTGCCGCAAATGGGTTACATAGGACAGAAATTCCTCCATGTACTGGAACTTAAAATCAAGTCTTGCATCGCTGGTCCCGCTAGGCAAATACATGCTCATTACGGATAGCGTGTCAAAATCTGCCCGCAGATTACGTCCTTCAAAGTCCATGGTTTCTATTCCCGTACCATATTCTACGTGGTTGGGTTTGATCTTTGAAATAATCGCCGTTCCCGAATATCCTTTTTTCTGGGCGCTGTAATAATATTGGTATTCATAACCTGAATCGGTAAATGCCTGCGTGTCGATTTGATCCTCCATTGCTTTGATTTCCTGTAAACACAGGACATCAGGATCTGCAGCGGTGAGCCATTCCATAAAATCATTTTTCATGGCAGCACGGATCCCGTTGACGTTGTAGGATATGATTTTCATAGGCTAATTTCTTGGTTTAGTGATTTATTATATGAGTATAAATCTTATTTCCTGATGAGTTTTGAAAGATTTATTTCGCTGTTATACTACGATTTGGAAGAGAAATGCTGTCTATGAAAATTAATCCGTCAAACATTTTTGAGAATCTTTTCGTTGTCAAATTGTATTTGCCATTCGGAACATAACCTTGAGCAAACAATGTAAACTGTTTCTTTTTTTTATCAAAAAACCTAGAGACATTACTTTCTAAAGCTTTAGACATATCAATAAAATAAATATTTTCTTTTGCCTCTACCATAGTTTCTGAATAGGTCTTGGGAAACGCCTCGGTTACTTGATAGTTATTCCATTTTGGCGGTTGATTATCAGAAAACACCCAACCGCCCAAATCGCCTTTGGCAAAAGCAAAACCGACACTGTAGTATTCATTCTCGTATTTTTCTTTTAGGTGCCTTCCCAAATTGTATATGTTGCGACCCATATTATAGTTCCCAAATCCTTGGTTATTTGTATGGTCATTATGCGCCCAGATAAATGCTTTTGCGTTTTTAGAATAATTATCTACAATCCAATTTACGTTTTCAAACATTCTTAGATCTCTTTCTTGACTAAATGAATGCTGGACGTAATGTGTATAGTGTTTTAATTGATTTATAGCTCTAATAGCCTGATCAACTTCTTCAACAACTATATCTTGATTATCATTTTTGAAATTAATTAGGGTACTTTCAATTTCATTCAACTTAGGTAAGTTAGTATCCGCCCAATTGTTCTTTTTGTTATACTCAACCTTTTTTTCAGCACATTCATCTATAACTGAAAGAAGTTTTTCACTTGCTGGAATGTTATATTTTTTAATTATCTCGCGTATCTCCTTGTTGATACCTACCACATATTGAATGTCCATTCCATAAAACCTAATATGTTTCTCCTGATCCTTGTCAGAGTTGTAATTTCTCATCCATTCTAAAAGATTGACAACCTCTTTACAGCGCCATGGAATTATACTGAAATTGTTAGCAATAGTTTCAGCACTTCCTTTCCCACCACTTATCCATTCGTTGATGCCAGCCTCGGCAGTGTAAGATTCCTCTAGAATAAAAACCTTGACATCTTGAGTTTCTACTAGATACTTGAAGAACTTAGCTTTAATGTCAAAAAACTCCTTTCCGTGATGAGTCGCTTCTCCAAAACCGAAAATTTTTGCATCGACAAATTTCTGTGGAATGTTTTGATTGAAAATCGTGAGTTCCGTGTCTGGGTTTGCATCTTCAATTTTAATAGAGTTTTCATCAATCCAATCAACGACTTCTTGGTCTTGGGCGTACATCTGTATTGATAGAAAACTTAGGATCGCTGTAAAGAATATTCTCATTTGCTCTTTTTTTATTTTGCTGCTAAATATTGCAACCTAAGCTGAGACTGGAGCAAGGCCAAAAAGATTAAATCACTCCTTATACATCCCGACCACCAACTCATCCTTGTCATTCATCATGGCGCGGTACATTCCCGGCGTGTTGAAATCCATGGAAATATTACCGTAATGATCCAGAGCCACAACACCACCGGTACCGCCTAGTTTGACGAGTTTGTCTTGGATCACCTTGTTGGTAGCTTCTCTCAGCGTCAAACTGCTGTATTCCATTAATGCGCTTATGTCGTAAGCAACTTGTGCGCGTATAAAATACTCGCCGTGGCCGGTAGAGCTCACACCGCAGGTCGCATTATTGGCATAGGTACCGCTACCGATGATAGGTGCGTCGCCTATGCGGCCGTATCGCTTATTGGTCATCCCGCCAGTGCTCGTTCCTGCAGCGATATTACCGTTTTTGTCAAGCGCAACGCAGCCTACGGTACCATATTTTGTATCGTTAAAAAATGGGTCTTTTAATTCTAGTTTGCGCAGGGCGGTAGTTTTGGGTTCGCTAGCATTATTTTCCTTTTCCATTTCAGCCTCTTTTTCTAGGACGTTTTGAAGTCCTTTGAAACGGTTTTCTGTGTAGAAATAGCTGTTCGATACGATCTCGATGTTCGGGTCTTGCAACGCTTTCGCGAAAGCGTCTGCTCCATCACCACTCAACAAAACGTGTTCTGAGTCTGTCATCACCTTTCGCGCAAGCGATATGGGATTTTTTACTGTTGTAACACCAGCGATTGCACCGGCATTGAGCGTCGCGCCATCCATAAAACTGGCATCAAGGGAGTTGATTCCATCGTGCGTGAATACTGCGCCTTTACCGCTATTGAATAATGGAGAATCCTCCATCACGCGGATGGTTGCTTCTACCGCGTCCATGCTACTGCCACCATTCTTTAGAATGTTATGGCCTATTTTTATGGCTTCAGTAAGTTTATCGTTGTATTCCTTCTCTAGCTCTGGCGTCATGTTCTCTTTCAGGATAGTTCCCGCTCCTCCATGAATAACGATGGCAAACTCGCTGGTTTGTGTGGGTTCTTCAGCGGTTTGAGCCTCAGGCAATTCGGCTTTTTTATCCTGACAGGAAATTAAAAGAATGAGAGCAAATAAGAAAAGGATCTTTTTCATGGTAGTGATATTTGAGCCACAATCTACGATAATTTGATGGCTTGGCTTGCGATAACTTTGATGGGATTGAGCTTATTGATTACCTTTAATTTTTGTCATGAAGCGCTCGCGCTCTAGAGAAAAGAGTCAAGACCGCTACGCTGCCAAACGCTACAAAACAAAATTTTATGTCCATAAAAAAACCCTTCAACCTCAATAAATGGATCGAGGAAAACCGAGATAGCCTAAAACCGCCTGTTGGTAACAAAAATCTGTACAAGGATGCAGGAGACTATATTGTCATGGTCGTTGCTGGGCCTAATGCTCGTAAGGATTACCATTACAATGAAACTGAGGAGCTATTCTACCAACTAGAGGGAAACATCGAGATTCATGTACAGGAAAATGGAGAAAAACAAACCATGCAACTGGGTCCTGGCGATATGTATTTACATCCTGGCAAAGTGCCACATTCTCCCGTGCGCCATGAGAAATCCATAGGACTGGTTATTGAGCGCAAAAGAGCAAGCGAAGAAGCCGTCGATGGACTTTTATGGTATTGCGACAACTGCAACAACAAGCTGCATGAGACCTATTTTGAATTGAATGATATAGAGCAGGATTTCCTGCCGCGATTCAAGGAGTTTTTTACTAGTGAAGAATTACGTACTTGTGATGTGTGTGGTACAGTGATGGATACCGACCCTCGATTTATCGCATAAAAAAGATCCCGATATTCTAGGGTAGAATATCGGGATCATGGGCAGGCATTTAGGGATAGCCTACAAAATCTAGCTCTTAGGCAACAATACGGAATCAATCACGTGTATAACACCGTTAGACTGGTTTACATCTGCAATCGTAACTACTGCTGCATTTCCATTCTCATCTTCTACAAAGACGTTACCGTCCTCTACATAGAATGTCAACATTCCACCAGCTACCGTCGCAACACTTGCACGTCCATTGTTTTGTTCGATCAAAGCAAGAACATCAGCTGCATTCACTTTTCCTGGTACGACGTGATAGGTTAGGATTCCAGTCAGCATTTTCTTGTTTTCTGGCTTCAATACAGTTTCTACTGTTCCTGCTGGAAGCGCTTCGAAAGCTGCATTAGTGGGAGCGAAAACCGTGAACGGTCCTGTTCCTGATAAAGTTTCTAACAGTCCTGCCGCTTTCACAGCTGCTACTAATGTTGTGTGATCCTTAGAATTGACAGCATTTTCAACAATATTTTTAGATGGATACATTTCAGCACCGCCTACCATTACTGTTTTTTCTTGCATAGGCTTTTCAGTTTTAGCCATTTTGTCTTTCTTCTCCATTTTTGCTTCTTGGGCAAAAAGCGTTTGGCCTGCGAACAAACCAGCCGTTACTACTGCGATAGTTAAAATTCTTGAACTCTTCATAATTATTAGGTTTAGGGTTATGACGATATAGTACGCCACATACTTTTGTTTAGTATGTCAAGGCATCTTTAGCTAACCGGTTTTAACCGTGATTTAACGAGAAGCAATAACTATTGGGAAATTTTGGGAACTGGCTCTAGTCCAATAGGACTCCTTGAGCATCCATTACGGGCAAATTGCGCAGGTTGGATTCTGCGATCGTGTGAGGTGCAGCCATAAATGTTTTATCATAAAGAGTAGATCCCAAAAAATAGGTGAGTACAAACTCATTCATAAATGGAAATACATTTTCCATAATCAACTCTACCTTCATCGAGCTTTTGGCAGGCACGACCTTAAAGGCATGCCTAAAGGTGGATGTCTTGCGTCCATCGCGATGCTTGCCACGACTCATGATCATCACAGACTCTAGTGGTTCATTCAGGTCGTTGATCAAGTAAATGATCCAGTCGTGCGCCGTGAAATCTGGATTCCATTCTTTTACCACGGCAAGATGTACATCTTTTGAAACGGGAATGTTGAAGTCTTTTTTCAAAGGGTGCCGTGTTCTTTTAATATTAAAGTGACTTCGTTACTCAGTATGGGTAAACGGTTGATGATTATGCCCCAGATTATATCGTCTGTAATAGCGTCATAAGAATGAATAATCATATTGCGCAAATTTACTATTGCTCTTGCTTCGGTAAAGTTAGATTCCATTGCTGGATCTCTCTTCAAAATGCGATTCATGGCCTCGCCTATAATTTCTAGGTTGCGCTCCACGGCTCGCTTCAGTAATAGGTTTTTTTCAAACTCTTCGAATACTTTAGGTTTTCCCTCAAAAAAGAACTCGATCTCTTTAATAGAATTATCGATATCCCAAGACCAGGCAAGTACTTTCTCATCCATAAAGAAGTTCTTTGTTTCGGTCGATGCTTCTAATCAGATATGGGTTTTTCAAAGCCTGTTCCTCCACTAGGTCAACATTTCTTTGCGTCAACTTTTCAAGCTCATCCTTGAATTCCAGATAATTGTCTAGATAATCCATAACATCCATTTCTTGAAACTGCACTAAAAAATCGTAGTCGCTGTGCTCATTAAAATCATCACGCACCGCAGAGCCGAATAGGTAGATGTGTTTCACCTTGTGGGATTTGCACAACTTCCGTAAATACTTCAATTGTTGTTTATCTAGGTTCACGATGAAAGTTATTATTACAGCAGGAATTTACAATTATTTCAATAAAAGTATATCATGTAAAAAATAGACTTATCCCTTTACCTTAATATAGATCCACAACCCCAGCGCTGCGAGTAAGCCTATCCCGGTCAACGCCACACCGAATACGAATTCCAACAACTCGCCTATGATGGATACAATCCCAACGAGGATCAAACCTATGAATATGATAAATGCCCAAAGATATTTCATGATGTCTTCAATTTATTTGTAATGGATGCTATTAGCGACTCCGTTGTATTGATGGTTTTCATTTCTGCTGCGTCCATAAAGATTTCCAGTTCATTGTTACTGGTTTGTAAGATGACTGGATAATCGTATTTCGGCAACCATTTTGATCTGTACTTTTTCTCGAACTCGTCGATGTGCAGGAACTCCATAGTCTGCACCTTGTTTTTGGTGAGTTCGCTTTCGCGAAAGCGTGCCCATTCCACATTCTCCTTAAAAACACCATACGTCAAATCGCACAAACGGCACTGGTAGGTAGATGGACTCACGATCTTGTGTGCCATGTCTAGGTAGGCGTTGATCTTGCCAGAGTTGGCATTATACACAAAAATAAGTTTGTCGACGGGCATTACAATGCGTTGGAAAATTGTTTGAGGAAGCGTACATCGTTCTCAAAAAACATGCGGATATCGCCTATTTGATAGAGCAACATGGCGATGCGCTCAATACCCATCCCAAAGGCAAAGCCGCTGTATTCCTCAGGATCGATGCCGCAGTTAGTAAGAACGGCGGGATCTACCATACCGCAACCCATGATTTCCAACCAGCCGGTACCTTTAGTTATGCGGTAATCGGTTTCGGTTTCTAGACCCCAGTAAATATCTACTTCAGCGCTGGGTTCCGTAAATGGGAAATAGGACGGCCGCAAACGTATCTTACTCTTACCGAACATTTCCTGTGTGAAATAAAGTAATGTTTGCTTCAAATCTGCAAAACTGACGTCCTTATCAATGTATAGTCCTTCCACCTGATGGAAGATGCAATGCGCTCTCGCACTGATGGCTTCATTCCTAAAAACGCGGCCCGGAGAAATCGTTCTTATGGGCGGTTTGTTGTTTTCCATATACCGCACCTGAACGCTGGAGGTGTGCGTACGCAGCAAAACATCAGGATCTGTCTGGATAAAAAAGGTGTCCTGCATATCACGTGCCGGGTGGTGCTCTGGCAGGTTGAGTGCCGTAAAGTTGTGCCAGTCGTCCTCGATTTCTGGGCCTTCACTCACGTTGAATCCTATGCGCGAGAATACCTCAATAATCTGATTCTTTACTAGCGATATAGGATGACGGGAACCGATGGGCATAGGGTATCCAGGTCTGGTCAAATCGCCCAGAGTTTTGGTTTCTTCCTGTTGGGATTCCAGCTGCTCCTTCAACTGCTGGACTTTGTCCGTGGCAAGTTGTTTTAATTCATTGATCGTCTGGCCGAATTCCTTTTTTTGATCGTTTGATACTTCTTTGAAAGCAGCAAAATACTCTTTAAGCAATCCTTTGGAACCTAAATACTTGATGCGGAACTGTTCCAAGACATCAGCCTTGTCCGTATTGAATTCCTTGACTTTTACGATGTGTTCCCTTACCTGCTCCAGCATGTGATGCGCTTAAAATATGGGCGCAAATTTAAGCTTTTCTACTTTTCCAGCCGCTGTTCGTGCTCGATGTCTTCATAGATATACCGCATGATCCAAAATACCGCAATACCGCCCAACAAGTGCCATAGCCAGTGCGTTCCCATCCACAGGAAGTCAAAATCAAATTTATCATCCAGCGTACGACAGCTTATGGCAAGCACGAATGATAACACCCCAAACACAAGAAACCTTACCCTGTGCCAGTTGCTCCTGTAGGCATAAATGACAATAGGTAATAACAATGCAAGCGCTGTACTTGAATACTCCATCAAGTTGCGGTAACCCAATGAGAAATCTATCCATCGAGGAATTACATTGAGTCCAATTATACTAAGGATAAGCATTATTCTCGCCGGCCAGCCTCTCATTGCCTTAAAGGTGAAATATCCAGCACAAGCAACACACAATAGAACGATGGGCACCCAGTCCATGAGCAACCAGATTTCTGCACTACGGGTTGCGTGGTAAACCGTACCGCCCAGATAGCCCACAAAAAAGATGGGCATCATAAATTTCAGGAAATATTGTGGTTTTTGGGAATACCACACCTTATAGGAAAAATAGATGATGACAAACAGAAATATAAGGTTGCTAGCCGTATTGAAAGGCTCAACGGGAAATCTGCCCATAATAGTTTCAGTATAGATAGGGCCGCTATCATTGACTTGCTGCAACAGCACTGACAAGGTCATTGTATTAAAATTTGTGGGCTAAAATAAGACTGTTTTACGTTGGAGGACAATGAAAGTTGTTTCGCTTTCGCCAAAGCGAAACAACTTCACTTCACACACTACAATTATGAGACCTCAAGTCACTGCAATCTAGTAATATAATAATTTTTGAGCCGTATTCTTGATAACTATTGCAGAAGTGTGTCCATGGGATTTGAGAAAATAATTATGTTTGTGTTATGCAATTATCCAGCTACATTTCTGACTTATTGTACCGCCATGAGTGCGTTGTTATTCCTGGTTTCGGTGCATTGATTACCCGGCGTGTGCCCGCGCAACATTTTGCGAGCACAAATACCTTATACCCGCCAAAAAAGGGTATTTCATTCAACGCCCAGATCCAGCAGAATGATGGCCTGTTGGTTAACTATGTGTCCACAGCAGAGCAAATCCCGTATGCAGATGCCATGCAGGAAATACGTAATTATGTGCGTTTCCTTGACCATGAAATTGACGAGAAAGGCGAAATAACGATCCATAAAGTGGGCCGTTTTACCAGATCTGCAGAAAATACTTTGACATATACTCCTATGTATTTGGTCAATTATTTGCCAGAGGCTTTTGGGCTAACTTCACACGAGGCCTATGCAATCGATCGCAAGCCAGATGTTGCTCCTATGGAATTATCTAGGAACGAGCCGGTGGTAGAAGAAAAGCCTGTAGTACAGTTAGAAACTCCCAAAACCCAAAGTGCTGCCTGGGTGCGTGCCGCAGCTGCGGTCGCAATTCTGGTTGCCGGTAGCTATGTAGGTTTACATTCCTATCAGGTGCAGACGGTAAACGATGCCATTGCAATCGAAGAAATGGCTAACGACCAGTTCAAAACCAAAGTTCAAGAGGCAAGCTTTTTAATCTCCACACCGCTACCTAGTGTAACGATGGAAGTCGCACCAATCGTAAATAATTTTCACGTGGTTGCTGGAGCATTCCGTGAGGTGGCAAATGCGGACAAGAAAGTCGCGCAACTTAAAGAAGAAGGTTTTTCTGCAGAGCGTATAGGTGTGAACAAGTACGGATTACACAACGTTGCCTTCGGCAGCTTTGTAGAGCGAAATGATGCGATCAATGAGTTGTACCGTTTGCGCAAGTTAGGGTTTGACAACGCCTGGTTGTTGAGTGGCGCGCTAGAGAAATAGAAGATCTCAAAAACGTTATATCTAATTATCTGACATTCAAATTTTTGTATGGGTTCCTGTTAAGGAGATTTCTTAGCCGAAAAGCTATGAGTTAAATAAAACCTAGATATCATTCTTATAGGCAGTCAGTCCATTACTCACCGTACCTTTGCAAAAAAATTACGCATGGACAATCGTACGCCCAGACAATCCTTTACTACAGTAACTGATCTGGTTTTACCTAGTGAGACGAACCCGTTGAATAACCTATTCGGTGGGGAATTGCTGGCACGTATGGATCGTGCTGCAAGTATTGCCGCAAGACGTCATTGTCGTCGGGTTGTAGTGACAGCATCTGTCAATCACGTTGCGTTTAGCCGTATGATCCCTTTAGGTAGTGTTGTAACAATTGAGGCGCAGGTTTCCAGAGCCTTTAAATCTTCCATGGAGGTTTATATGGATGTTTTTATAGAGGATCGGGAAAGCGGTGATCGAACAAAAGCAAATGAAGCGATTTATTCCTTCGTTGCGGTCGATGATACTGGCAGACCTGTCCAGATTCCACCGATACATCCAGAAACAGAAGAAGAAAAGCAACGTTATGATGCTGCCCTAAGACGAAAGCAACTAAGTCTTGTTCTTGCGGGAAAAATGAAGGCAAAAGATGCTACGGAGTTGAAAGCCCTTTTTGAGTAGCATATCAAATACAGTTTCTTTATTTCAAACTAGCTTTAGATAATTTATCCTACTAGAAATGCATTGGAATGTAATGGTTACAAATTTATAGTTTGAATCTACTAAGATCAGTACCATTAATAATAGTGCTGGCTAATGCGTTAGGGATTGAAGTGAAAATCCTTTGCAAGCCTAAAAAGGCTTGCAAAGATTGTAACGTAAAGCCCGACCATCACGCTTTAGGCGGGATAGAAACGCCAAAATTAGAATACTAAAAATCAATTAGTTTCTTAAAATCCATTTAGCCGGATCCTGAGTGGAGGCTTCTTCTAGTATAACAAACTGCATCTCAGTCACTCCCGCATAGTCGGTAAAGATTTCTCCCAGGGAAGTGAGTGTATTTACTTTCTGACCCTTTTGAACATTCACGCTTTTGAGGTTTCCATAAATGGAGGTGAAGTTACCATGACGCACGTGCACCGTCAATATTCCATCCCTAGACTTGACAACCTGTGCAACCTCGCCGTCAAATACGGCTCTGGCGCGGGCTCCCGTGGGTGATTGTATGCGCAAGCCGTTGGATGGGATCTCAATGCCTGGCAATACCGGGTGCGGCTGGTTGCCATAGCGTCTGGTAATCACACCTTCTGAAACCGGCCAGGGCAGCTTACCGCGATTGTTTGTGAATTTTGTGGCGAGTTCCTTAGCCTCCGGAGTCAGGAAGAACTTCCCTTTGGTGGCTCCAACCTTTCCCTTATTGGATGCGGCAATGTCTGCCTCAATAATGGCTCGTATTTCCCGATCGATTTTAGTACGTTCCCGGGATTTCTTTTGGATTTCGGCAGCGTATTGTTTTTCGTTTTTCTTGACCTCATCAAGCAAGACTACTTGCTGTGTTTTGTCACCTTTAAGTGCGATACGTTGCTTTTCATTTGCCGCAAGCACTTCTTTCTTTTGCTGTTTTTCCTTTTCTAACTGCGTGTTTTTTTCCTCTAGTTGGTTGCTTTTTACCGTGATCTCATCGGCTTGCTTTTTGCGGTAATCGGCATAGGCTTGCAGGTATTGAACGCGTTTGTAGGCTTGTAGAAAATCTTCAGAGGACAGCAGGAACATCAAACGGCTTTGGTCATTCTTTGACTTGTAAGCCTTGACAATCATCTCGCCATACTCTTTTTTTAGTTCCTTGATTTCGGCATTTAGTTTTTTGATCTCGTCCGCATTGGTATTGATGCTGCGGGTGATCAGGTTTGCCTGCTTGTTGGTGATGTTGATGATTTCTTGGGTCTTGGAAATCTTGGCATCAATAGTCTGCACTTGAGAAAGGACGGACCGCTTATCTTTTTTAGCACTGGAAAGCAACTTATCGTATTGGTTGATCTCTGCCTGGATGGCCGCCCGGCGCTTTTCCAGTTTTGCTTTTTCAGATTGAGCAGTAACGGCAGCGGTGCTTCCTAAAAATAGTAAGAGTAGTAGGAGATAGTTTTTCATTAAAACTCCATTTGTTTGTAACCAGTCGGCATGTCAAAAGGAAAACTGAGCTCTTGATCAAATTCTACGGAATTCAATTGCAATTCAACTTGGACTAATTTCCCGTTGCTATTTGCATTGATGGCGATATCTTCTGGCAATACTTTACCATCAACTGTCTGGTAAACGAGGTACTTGACGTCCAGTGTCGTGTTTTCTGATTTCTTACTGATGGACTGTTGATCGACCTTAAAGTCTGAAGCGCGCAGCGCAAACAACTTCTCAATCACACCTGCCTGGCGGAATTCGTACCTGTTGTTCACCACGGCATATTCTGTATTGTTGAGCGGTTCAATTACCTGACCCAATAAAAGATTTTCTAATTGCGCATAAGTTAATTCTTCTCCTAAAAAATCGGATATGATTTTAAAATCACCGTCAAAAGAGCGCTTTTGCAATTTTTCATAAAACTGGACACGATCTGGAGTAATGTTGACTTTAGCCAGTGTGATTCCCAATACCCGGGCACTCATCCAGATCTGCTTTCCTTTTTCCATCCGCAGATCGACGGTCACATTTTGAGAGCGATCTGGATCCTGGTAGTTGACGTTCATCCGCGATTGCAGGGTCTTGAATTCGATAGCGGCTGCCGTGTGGGATTTGATGATCTTGGTTTTGGCAGCGCTGGAAACGGCGTTTTCAGTGGTGGTTTTAGTACCGCCGCAAGCGACCAGTAATACTGCCAGTGTAAATCCTAAAATATGTTTTGTCATTTGCTCTTAATTTGAAATCGCTTTCAATCGTTCTTTGCTTTGTTTTACCTTGTTGGTATCGCCCAATTTTTCATAGGCGATGACTAGTTGCCCGTAGATATCCTTTTCCAGTTGCGGCTCGTCCAATAAAAACGAAACGCCTGTTTCCAATTGCAGTGCTGCTTTCTGGTGCTCGCCCAATTGGTTGAGCGCTGCGCCATTGATCAAATATAATAAGGGTTGTGCAGGAAAACTGACCAGTGCATTTGTGGTGAGTTGTTCCGCTTTCGCGAAAGCGCCCGT
>JBBSPH010000007.1:0-23706 GCA_038258985.1 Flavobacteriales bacterium | reverse complement strand
GTATCGTTGTCTGGGTCGATACTTATGGATACTGCTGTGTAATCGTCGTATTTGCTTAGCTGCTCGTTAACGATGGACAGGTTGCGACTCATGGGTGTACAAATGGTGGGACAGGTAGTAAAGAAAAAGTCCACGATATACACCTTTCCAAGAAGATCTTGGTTGGTGATAGTGTCACCGTTTTGGTTGAAAAATTGAAAATCCGGAACCATATTGAATTTTTTCAAGAATTTATCTGCCACAGGCTCCCGATCATCGCTACGATTGCTATCTACAACTTCGTTTTTTTGGATGTAGTCGATAATGTTTGTCACAGCAAAATATCCAAAAATCAAAATGATGATTCCCAGCCCTATGTAATACGGTCGATCGCTTTTTTTACTCATCGTCTTTTATTTCTTCGTCCCTATTTTTCTTGAAGGCAAACCTGTATTCTGCAAGCAGGACGCGCATGTCGTCAATCATTGTCTTTTGCAACGTAGCAATAGAGCTTGTATCATAACCGTAAACAGCAGCATCCTCATCATCCTTTTCTCTACCGCGCAACGACTTGTTCTTGTCGATTACAAATGCAAAGTCAGAGGACAGATCACTGTTGAGTTCAATTCCGGAATCTAAAGATTTGTAGAACGAACTGATCTCTGCATCACTAGCAGTAATGAAATGCCAGTCGGTTATATCGGTAGTTTCCCGCATTTGATACCGTATTTCCTCTATATCCTTGATTCCGGATGCTGGCACGATGCTGATCATTTGAAACGTTTCAAACTGGTGGAATTCCTTGTAGATCTTTTCATTGATGTTTGAGACGTAGCCGAGTCGTTCATAAGGTTCATTACCCAGTAGCGTAATCACGCTAACGCTATCTTTAAGTTGTATAGATTCACCTTCCAATGTTTTGAAACCATCTAGGCTGCCTATTTGCTCTTGCATCACGGGCAAGGTGTTGAAGTGGTGTTTTCCTTGGAGGAAAAACAAGTAGGCAATAAGTGGTAAGGCAAACAGTACCACCAACACAAAATACTTGGCAAACGGATTTACCTTTTTGATGGGATTGTTATCTGTAGCTACTTTCTTTGACATCTTGTGGTATAAAAAAGGACGGAAAAACCGTCCTTACTATTTTAGTATCTGTAGTTTCTAAAAGTCAAAACTTACAGCAGCATTCTTATAAACTTCATAGATATAGTCTCCTTCAACTAAAAGTATGGCAATAAGATATACGATCAAAAATACCGCGGTCCATACAACTGCCTTACGCAATCCACTCACCTCATCACGCATGTGCATGAAGTCCCATGTAATATAATACGCTTTGACCAATGTTAAAATAATGAATATCCAGTTCAAATATTTAAGGGCAAGAAACTCCCCATTTAAAATATCTGGTTTAATGTATCCCAGTGCTACCTCAACACAGGTAACAATGGAAAGGAATATGAGGACTCCCCAAATTTTCTGTACGTTGTTTTTGAATTTCAACCTGCCTCTAAAAATGGCTAGGTTGTGTTCGTTATGTTCTGAATGTGCGTGATCTGCCATTATAAATGTCTTAATAAATTATACGAGGTAGAAGAAAGTAAAAACGAAAACCCAAACAAGGTCTACAAAGTGCCAGTACAAACCGACCTTTTCTACCATTTCATAACTACCGCGTCTTTCATAAGTACCCAACAATACGTTGAAGAAAATAATCAAGTTGAAAATAACTCCAGAGAATACGTGGAAGCCGTGAAATCCAGTAATAAAGAAAAAGAAGTCTGCAAAAAGTGGTGCGCCGTATTCATTCTCTGTCAAATTTGCACCTTCAACTACCTTCACTGCACCATCGAGTCGCAATTGGGACTCTTCTCTTGAAAGAATTGTTTTTTCTGAAGCTCCGGTTTCTGCATTTACCTGTATGGCCTGCGTACGGATCAAAAGATCTGGATTTGAAGCAAAACCTCGTTGCACTTCTTGAATGGAATATGTGGTTCCTATATCTCCAGAACTCTCATACCATATTCCCTCGCTATTCCCGTAAGCTTGAACATCACGAGCACCTACTGTAGTAAACTCGTTCAGAGCTACGCGCTCACCTTCTGCGTTTACAAATTGGAGAATGTTTCCTCCTTTGGTTTTTACTGCTCCATATTCACCAGCGATAAAATTTTTCCATTCCCAAGCTTGTGAACCTACGAATATCAAACCTCCGATCACGGTCAATAATAAATAAAAAGAAACCTTTCCTCTATTCATGTGGTGTCCAGCATCCACTGCTAGAACCATGGTAACGGAAGAACCGATCAGGATAAAGGTCATTAACGCTACATAAAACATGGGAGCGTCAACACCATGCATGAAAGGGAAGTGATTGAACACCTCGTCTGCCAATGGCCATTCCTCGATAAATTTGAATCTGGAAAAACCATAAGCGGCTAGAAAACCAGAAAAAGTTAAAGCATCTGATAGGATAAAGAACCACATCATCAACTTTCCATAACTTGATCCCAGTGGTCGCGTTCCGCCACCCCATACCTGGCCTTCTGTACCAGTAGCAGCTACTGTCGTCTCCATAACTTGATATTAATTGTAATAAGTGGCAAAAATAGGTTAAAAAATATCTTTCGCAAAAACTAAAAACAAGAGTAAATAGATCCAAAGCACATCAACAAAGTGCCAAAAAATAGATCCCAACTCAAATCCCAGTAGATTTTCCCTAGAATATTTCCCTCTTAATGTTTGTACTGTCATCACGAGCAAGGAAATTAATCCCGCTACAATGTGTGCAAGGTGTGCTGCAACAATCACATAGATAAAAGAAGCATTCACGTTGCTGGCCGCTCCAGTAAAGCGATACCCCATATTGATAATGGAATCAAATCCCATAAACTGCATGATAACGAAGGTTGTTCCCAGAACAAAAGTGATGACCGTAAAAATCATTGCAGCGCCCTTATCTCCCTTTTTTATCAAGCTTTTTGCTAACCATAGCGTTAAGCTGCTCAACAAAATAACGCCTGTGCTGTAAAAAAACTCACCAGGCATTTCTATATCTACCCAGTCACGTCTGCTACTGCTCACAACATAGGCACTTGTCAGCCCTGCAAACATCATCACCAGGCTGGCAATGGCAAACCACATCATCTGTTTTTTTGATCGGGCGATCTTTTGCTCAATCGGTAATTCAGTTACATCTGTCATTATCGTATAAATTTATCTACCACGTAGATGATCTGTATTAAAGTAATATAACTCACACTCACCAGCATGAGTTTGCGCGCCACCGCATTTGTTCGTTCACGGAATAATTTTACCGCATAATAGAAAAACCAAAGCCCCAACAACAACACCAGTGCAGCGCTCCACCACGTCATATACAACGCTCCCGTAACGCCGAAGGCTGGAATAAGCGACACCGCCACCGTCCATATGGTATATAAAATAATCTGCATGGCCGTGCCACGATCTGCGGCACCGGTAGGTAGCATCTTAAAGCCTCCAGCCTTGTAGTCGTCCTCCAGCATCCATCCTATCGCCCAAAAGTGTGGGAATTGCCAGAAAAACTGCAACATGAACAATGTACCAGGCTCAATGCCAAAACTCCCGCTCGCCGCAACCCAACCCAACATATAAGGAATTGCTCCCGGGAACGCTCCCACAAAAACACACAGTGGCGTTCTCGTTTTCAACGGCGTGTAAACTGCGGCATACAACACAATGCTCAGTGCGCCGAAAAATGCCGTAGGCCAGTTGATCAAATAAAGCAGGTAAACGCCAGTCAAAGCCATGGCAAATCCATAGATCCAGGCATTGCCCACGGCAATACGACCCGTTGGTATAGCCCTGTTCATCGTGCGTTTCATGAGTGCATCACGGTCACGCTCGATAATCTGGTTAAAAACGTTGGAAGAGCCGACTAGAAAATAGCCGCCTATGCACAACAGCAGTACAGTGACCCAATCATAGGTTTCCGCGCCCAAAAAATAGCCCGCGATCGAGGAAAAAACCACAACAATCGATAGACGCGGCTTTGTGATTTCCACATAGTTTGCTAGGATTCCGGGAGATTTTTCTATGGCAGCGGCCTCGCTCAAAAGTGTCGTTTTTAAGGGTTTGCAAAGATACCCCACAACGCCTTTGTGGCAAAGCAATTAAAAGCCTTTCAAACGTGATGTTAAAATAAAGGAGTCCGCTTTCGCGAAAGCGGAATACTTCAAAAAAATATTTAACCAATTAGATATGTAAGGCGAGCGTTCCATTCTTGCGTCTAAGGAATCCAACGACTGAATGTGCTAACAAAAAAAAAGTTCCATGCATTGAATGGAACTTTTTTAAGAACACTATGGCAAACAGCTTATTTATCAATAATAATCTGTTGGGTCTCTATTGTATCTCCTACAGTGATTTCCATAACGTAGGTTCCATTTTTAAGGGTGGATAGATCGAGGTTGCCCGTCGTCCATTGTTTTCTTTCAAACACCATGCGGCCATTAAAGTCATACAGCCGCAATACGTCGATAGTACCTCTTTCTACGGAGGACTTTAAAACACTTTTTTGACTGCTTTCCCTTTGACCTGTAGCTTCTATAGTCATGTTTCCAGATGTTGGATTGGGATATGCTCGAAATACAAAACCACCGCCAGAATCACAACCATTTATATTCAAACCATAATAATACCACCTAGACCATCCACAGTTGTTAAGCAGCCTGACCCGCAATTCAATATATCCATCTGAGAATGGAGCGAGTATCGCATACTTGGTTCCCTGTTGCGATATGGTAAAGTTGGTGGTGACCCTTTCCCATTCTATGGCCAGTGGGTTGCCGGGCGAGATGTCCAGACGCAGGGCGATATCCTCACAACTGCCACTCGAGATAGGATCGCTTAGCCCGGTTTCTAACTTATCGACCTGATCCCACCGGTTCACCACCGCATCGCCTACCCATATTTCCCTTACAACAGGTTGGTCGACCACGCCACAGCCGGGTGCGTCAATTGTGGCCCTTAGAATAATACTACCATTGTAACCGTTTAAACGTGTAACGGTTGCCTGGTTGCCAGCGCTGGTAATGTTAACGTCTGTAGAGGTGGACGTCCAGGTATAGGTATCTGCACCACCGGGTAGGGAAAAGGTGGCTGTTGTACAAACGTCGTCTGGGCCCTGGATCTGGGTGGTGGAGATGTCGCAGGCGAAAACACAAGTTGTGATGTCCGGAGTTCCTGCAAGTTCATTAACCAGCCAGTTTCCATTATTTAATGTGAATTGGATGTGTTTCTCGCTTTGAATTGGGTTTGTAAAAAAATTATCAAAGGGAACGTTCTTCGGAGCGGCTGGCGGCATCGTCGCATCGTACACCTTCAACAAATCCTGAGGAGTGATTACCGTAGCTCCCATACCTACATCTAAACTACTGTAAGCTGGTACAAAATTAAAACGATCCTGGAACACATAATCGTCCAATTCTGGCGGGAGTTGGGCAAAGGTGCTGATATCAAAAATACCACCATTTGCATTGTCCAATGCCAGCATATTTGAACCTGAATTCAATCTCAACTCGTCGATCAACGGTTCTTCCACGTTTATCAAAAATAGAATCTTCTTTTTAATGAATAGCTTTCCCTTATAGATTTCCAACGATTGTTGAGATGGCAAGGCTCTTAAACTAAACTCTGCCTTAAGATCTGTATTCGTCGAAAGAAGGGATGATAACGTCTTTAAAGGATTTAAGGATATGGAATTAATTACCGCAAATGGCACATTAGTCAATAAGGCGTACAGATCAACTTTTATATTTGCATCTATCAAAGGATCATAGGGATTAAAATCCAAGGGTGAGCCACAATCCGTACCGTTGGCAATAGCTATATTTCTTATACCGTTTTGACTGGGATAACCCATATTTTGATATTCTGTCAAGAAACTATCGTGCGGTGTGCTGCCATTGATGGAAACATTGCCGCCTGTTCCCTGTAACTGGTAGATCAACATTTGCTGGGCGGCAGGAGATTCCACCAGGGCAAGTGCATCCTGTAATGCTGGAACTTGATCGCCCAGGTTTACTATGTTAGCATCAAACAGGCTGAAAAAGAAGGGAAGGGAAATGTCTGTACCTACCAGATGCCTAACCAGTGCCTGTGCAGCAAGTGGTACATTTGCGCCCTGGTGTGGACTATCGTGGCTTATGTACAGTTTTGTATCGTGGATCTCGCCCTTGTTCATCTCCATATCGCGCAGGGCATAGCGTGCCACAAGGCCACCCATACTTAACCCCAATACCACATTTTGCTCTGTACTGCCAGCTGCAGCCTTTAGGGTATTGACTCATTTGATCACGTTTTGCACCATGAACGCATTGCGCTGGATAAAGGTGGTGCTGTCCTCAAAATCAATAAAGACGAGGTCGTAGTCTTCGTTTTCGATGGCATCATTAAGAGTCAAATTTGAACTCAATTGAATATCAAAAGAGCCAACTGTTGAACCGTTTTGATTTCTAAAAATTAAATCATTATAATCAAAACTATTTTCAGGATCAAATCCTTCAACCACGATCAATGGTTTAGTCAGTTGGGTATGTCCAGCCGCCAGTTCGATGGTCACGTATCCTATGGCATTGCCGCCATTGTAGCCACCACCCAATATCAATTGTCTATCAACGAGAAGATTGTTGCCATCAAAACTTTTGGGAACAGGGTTGTCGTCAAACTCCACGCTTATCTTGGAATGGCTTTCCACACTCGTATTGTTGGCATACACAAATTTTACCTTGATGTCCTTTTCTCCCGCGCTGGTGTAGAAAATAGTTTTCACTGCATCTAGCGAGATGGTTTGATAGCCCTGGCTGTTGCCATAATCGATTTGTACTTGGGATAGGTTGGGATTTATATTGCTATAAATCAAACCACTGGGCAGTTTAAAGGAAACCTGATTGCTCTTAAAATGCTGTTTAAGCGTTGTGCTTGCAAACAAGGTTTTTGTCTCATAAGGGTTGCGGCCTGTAACATCATAGATACGGTCGTTGCTTATAGTCACGTCTCCATTGGTATAGGCGTTAGTTTTATATTGCTGGTAATTGTAATGTTGCACAGCTATCAATACATCACTTGAGTTTTCCTGGGTAGATTTTAAATTGTTTGTAACAATCTCAGGGCTTTCCATTGAAGTTGCCACATTCCCAACTCGCATAGAGTACATCGAGTTGTATTAACCTTGCCATTCACTCTCGTTCACAGCATTTAATGCATTAATAGTACCACTGGATTTTTCTATGTCTACAAAGCGTATCCCATAATCCTTGAGAAATCCTGTTGTTACCTTGGTTTTGTCGATGTTACCAAACACATGCTGCATGCGGTTGTAATAGTCATTGTTTTGAGCATTTGTAAATAAGGATAGACTTAATAAAATTACTATGTAGAAATTCTTCATAAGGATTAAATTAAATTAATAAATTTTGATTAGGGGATATATTGTAGATCAAAACGGCCGTTAGTAATTTTGATATTTTCACATAAATTATTAACTGTGGAGTAGTTAAATTCGCCAGAGATTATATAATTGACAGTATCTATATTAGTAAATGTTACCGTACCAGAATAAGTGTCTGCAAACTCATAGATGCATAATGAATTGCTTGCCAACTCTTGAGTTAATCTTGATTTAGCTTTATTCTGATTATTCAAAACAAGGGAGTAGGCAATATTTTTTTCAATAGGATTATCCACTACTAATGTTACACCTTTTGCTCCAAACTGAACAAAACCTCCCTGAAAAATCGCAAACTGATCGTCCGAATTTGTAACGTTTATTGGTTTTCCATTCAATAGGAATCCAAAAGTATTCTCTCCAGTCATAGTTGCCGGCGGCAGTTGTGAAACTGGATCCTGTGGGTTATCGTCGTCGTTAGAGCTACAGGCGTTTAGGGTAATCGCGAGTAAAAGGATAAATAGGCTTTTCATAATCTTTTCTTTTTCTAAATGTATCTTTTTAATTCCTTTGGGAGATGAACATAATGTTAAGTGTTTACTGCAAACACCTGATCCTGCTCATAGGGATCCTGCCACACTCCATTGACATATTTATCGTAATATTTGTTGTTGCTTACGGTAATGTCTTGCGGGTTGACGCTTTCGCGAAAGCGGGAATATTTATAGTATAATCCAGAAAGAGAGATCGTGTAGGCATCACGGGCATCCTGCCAGTTGTCCTCATAGATATTGGGATGCACGAGACTTGTCACGTCAGTATTTGTACGAGACATGAGTAGCGTGTTGTAGATGGCGGTGTAAGTGCCCTTCTGTACAAAGTTTGAATCTGTGGCGACCCCATTATATCCCTTGAGATCCACGAACTCCATGGCATAGTCCGTCAACAAATGGTGTGGCACACGGTTAAGGTCCACACCCGCAAAAATGCTATTTACCGTGTTTGCATAGTCCGTAGAAACGGTCTGTGCATAAGATAGGACACCAAAGAAAATAAAAATGCAGCAGAGATATTTCTTGATAGAAGTAGAATTTTTCATAAGTAGGTGGTTTTTATCAAGGTTACTATTTATTGGGTAAATCTCATGTCAAATCTACCTTCTCGTATTTCTCTAAGTTCTCCATTTTGATCAATCACATCAAAGAAAAAAGTTCCGGATACGATTTGAGT
Organism: Flavobacteriales bacterium; assembly: GCA_038258985.1. GTDB lineage: Bacteria > Bacteroidota > Bacteroidia > Flavobacteriales > Flavobacteriaceae > Nonlabens. Next base: position 15,068 of record JBBSPH010000007.1, on the reverse strand, counting down.
ATTTAGATCAAGTTTTGTTATAGTAAGTTGGCCTGTATTAGTTTGTGATGTAAAAAATAAATCGCCATTAAAACTGTAGACACCAGAAGCATTACCAGCTGATTCATCAATCAATTCATACGTTTCTCCCGCGATTAAATCCTTTGCAATTGTAGAGAGAGAGAGAGAGAGAGAGCAAGTCAAAGTCTTCGATTCGTTTGTTTCCTTGCAATTGAAAATAACGTTCACTATTAATTAATTGGTACTGACAATCTAGTGGGTTATTACCACCCCCAGGAATAAAAGCCTCGCCGTCCAGTAAAGCCCCAAAGGTATTCTCACCTGTCTGCGTAGCAGGCGGCAGTTGTGCTACTGGGTCTTGTGGACTATCGTCGTCGTTAGAGCTACAAACATTCACGGTAATTGCGAGTAAAAGGATGAATAGGCTTTTCATAATCTTTTCTTTTTCTAAATTTATCTTTTTAATTCTTTTTGGAGATTAACATAATGTTAAGTGTTTGGTGCAAAAACCTGATCTTGCTCATAAGGATCCTGCCAGACGCCATTGACATACTTATCGTAGTATTTATTATTGCTAACGGTAATGTCCTGAGGGTTGACGCTTTCGCGTAAGCGGGAATATTTATAATACAACCCAGAAAGAGAGATCGTGTAGGCCTCACGGGCATCCTGCCAGTTGTCTTCATAAGTATTGGGATGCACGAGACTTGTCACGTCAGTATTTGTACGAGACATGAGTAGCGTGTTGTAGATGGCGGTGTAAGTGCCTTTCTGTACAAAGTTTGAATCTGTGGCGACCCCATTATATCCCTTGAGGTCCACGAACTCCATGGCATAATCCGTCAACAAATGGTGTGGCACACGGTTGAGGTCCAAACCCGAAAAAATACTGTTGACCGTGTTTGCGTAGTCGGTAGAAACGGTCTGTGCATCTGAAAGAAAACCAATGCAAATCAAAATGCAGAAAAGATGTTTTTTTTAGTACGTAATTTTCTTCATGAGTTAATTCTTTTAATGGGTGATTTTTTGAAGATTTTATTGTTTTTACTGAGTAAAACGCATATCAAAACGGCCTTCACGGATTTGGTGTAAATCGCCATTATGGTCGATAATATCGAAGAAGAACGTGCCAGAGATAATCTGCGAGTTTAGATCTAAACGTGAGATTTTTATTGATCCTGTGTTCAAAGAATCTGTAAATGTTGCACGTGTAGAAAAACTATATCTTGCGAAAGCGTTACCTATTTCGTTTTCAATTAGATTGTAAGTTTCCCCCTCAATTAATACCTTTGCATTAGAGGAGAGAGAGAGACGTATGAGGTTGAATTCTAAATCTCTTTGATTCCCCTGTAAATTAAAAAACCTCTCTCCATCAATTAACTGATACACGCAATCCAATGGATTGTTACCACCGCCAGGAATGAAAGGTTCACCATCCAATAAGGCTCCAAAGGTATTTGCACCAGTCATTGTGGCTGGCGGCAGTTGCGATACTGGGTCTTGCGGGCTGTCGTCGTCGCTCTTATCGCAGGCTGTTACACTTAACACTACTAAAAGGGTCAGGGCTATATATTTCATAATCAAATTATTCTATGCTTAAAGCTAGGTGGTTGTTTTTGTTATGATGTTTTCTAGACATTTATTAACAGGGATTTCGGAATATTGTGAGCTTTAATCTAATTAAGATTTATGTAAATAGTTTGCTTTCGCGAAAGCGATATTATAATGATTGCAACCAGTTACATCATAGATACGTTCATTGGTAATGGTTACATCGCCGTTGGTATATGCGTTGGACTTATATTGTTGGTAATTGTAGTGCTGCACGGCAATAAGTACCTCATTGGAATTTTCTTGAGTAGATTTTAAATTGCTTGTGACCGTTGCAGGGCTATCCATTGTACCTGAATTATTACCAACGCGCATGGAATAAAGTGAATTATAGGAGGCTTGCCACTCACTTTCATTTACATAATTTAGCGTGGTCAAGATCCCATCAGATTTTTCTATATCAGCGAAACGCAGTCCATAATCCTTTAGAAAACCGCTCGTTACTTTGGCTTGGTCGATGTTACCAAACACTTGCTGCATGCGACTAGAATAATCATTGGTTTGGGCATTGGTAAATTGGAATAGACTTAATAAAATAATTATGTAGAAATTCTTCATAAGGATTGAATTAGATTAAAAGATTTGATTACGGGATATATTGTAGATCAAAACGGCCATTAGTAATTTCCACAACTTGCTGACAATCATTTGAAGTAGCTTCAAACTCAAAAAAACCAGAAACTACAAAGTTTGTGCTGTCTAAATTAGTGATTCTAATATTTCCATTGCTACTGTCGCTTGTTTCCAAGAAGCAATTTTCATTTTCCTTATAAAGTTGTCCTTTCATTGTCGAATTATTGTTCAAAATGTAAGTTTGATTTACTATAATCATATTTCCAATTGCACTCTCACTTATAAAGATATTAACTTCTTGTGTAAAACCATCTATAATTAAACTGCCTGAAATTGACAATCCACCACCTTGATAAATTGCAACTTGGTTATTAGTATTTTTTACTATAAATGGCTTTCCATTAATAAGACATCCAAAAGTATTCTCGCCGGTCATAGTTGCCAGAGGCAATTGAGAAACTGGATCCTTTGGGCTGTCGTCGTCGCTCTTATCACAAGCAATTACACTCAAGAATACCAAAAGGGTTAGGGCTATATATTTCATAATCAAATTATTGGTTGCTTAAAACTAGGTGGTTGTTTTTGTTTTGATGTTTTCTAGACATTTATTAACAGGGATTTCGGAATATTGTGAGCTTTAATCTAATTAAGATTTATGTAAATAGTTTGCTTTCGCGAAAGCGATATGCGTATCAGAGTAGGTGTCGTTGCTCAGGGTAATGCCTTGTGAGTTGACGCTTTCAATGCGACCTGGCTCAGCGCGGTGCTACTAGGTGGGAATATGTATAGTACAATTAATATGAAAATCCATTAATACATTAACTGCAATCGTCATCCAAATATTTGTAAATGCAGGATGACACCAAGATATCAGTGGCAATCCGTGCTGGTGTAAGGATTTGTACTTTCTAGAAATTGACTCCCAACAACAATTGGAAGTAGAATTTAAAATTTTAATCGCTAAGAAATCCACTCCCGCGGGTTCTCCAAAACCGCCACAAGCTCGGCTTCCCGCGAGCCAGCGGCTGGATGATGGTCGTAACGCCACTGCACCGCCGGCGGCAGACTCATCAAGATGCTTTCTATACGGCCATTGGTTTTTAAACCGAATAAGGTTCCCTTATCGTGTACCAGATTAAATTCTACATAACGTCCACGGCGTATTTCCTGCCACTCGCGGTGTTGCGGGTTGTAACCGGTTTCTTTACGTCTCTCTACAATAGGAATGTAGGCGTCGAGAAAATGTGAGGACATATCTTTTTGAAAAGCTAGCCAGTCGGCCATGGAGTGTTCCTCACTTACCTTGCAGTAATCATAAAAAAGACCACCTATACCGCGGCCCTCATTGCGGTGGGCGTTGTGGAAATATTCATCGCATTTCTTTTTAAATAGCTCGTAGTCTGCTACATCGTGTCTGTCGCAAACGTCTTTACAAACCTGGTGGAAATGAATGGCATCTTCCTCAAAAAGATAATAGGGCGTCAAATCCAGCCCACCACCGAACCAGCAATCCACCAATTTCCCGCCCTTATCATACATCTCAAAATACCTAAAGTTGGCATGTACAGTAGGCACCATGGGATTTAATGGGTGTAGAACTAGACTTATGCCAGTAGCATAAAAATCGGCATCCTGTACATTGAAATAATTTTGCATTGCAGTGGGAAGCTCGCCGTGAACAGCGCTTATACTCACACCGCCCTTTTCAAAGACATTTCCCTTTTCAATGATTCTGGAAAAGCCGCCACCGCCTTCTTCACGGTACCATTCATCCTGGTGGAATGTGACCTTGCCGTCAATTTCCTCCAGTTTTGAGGTTATGGTGTTCTGTAGTTCTACGATAAAGGTGTAAAAGGCGTCTTTCTGGGAATCCATAGGCTTGAATCTGCCCACAAAGTTACTTTATACGGCAACGGCAGTCGCTGGATCTGTCAGTAATTTTTGCTGTCGCAGAAGTTCCAGCGTGGTTTTACTCGCCGCGGTTACCGACACTGGCAACACGAGAATAATCCCGATAATGGGAATAAGCAAAACGGCATTGAAAACGATCCCATTACCGATGGCAGTACCACGGTGGGATTTTACAAAATTGATGCTTTCGCGGTATTTAAAGTGACGCTCCAGCGTGTAATCCATATTCCCAAAACCCGCATAATACGACTGCACCAAAAAACCGATCACCCAAAACAATATCCCAACTACCGGAATCAAACTGAGCAGTAACAAAGGAATGGTCAAAATCAATTCATACAACAGATTTCTAACGTTAATGCGCACACCACGGTACAATTGCGCAGAATTTGACGTTTTCCTGTGCGTGATATGATCCTGCAATTCTGGATACAGGTGCCGCTCGATCTTTTCAGAAACTGGTGACATGAACGGCTCGCTCAAGGCCATGATAAAGTGCTTGTACAATAGCAGACCTATGATAATGATGATAATTGCGCTCAAAACTTCCGCAAGAGCGGTAAAAGTCTCGCGGCCGGTTTCCCATACCCATATGCGGGACAAGGGTGCCGCAAGATTGTCTGACAACCCATAGGCGGCAATTCCTATAAGCACGGCAAACAAAAAGCTGATTCCCATGGGAACCAAGAAATATTTCCATAAATCCAACTCCCGCATCAGTTTAAAACTGGAGCCGTAATCTTTCAATGCGGTTAGGATATTTTTGAGCATGTTAAACTGCTATATCTTCATCAATTACATTTTCTCTCTCAATGTAAGCTCTACTGATAGCAAGACCAAATGTTAACACACCTAACCTACCAATGAACATCAGACATATTATTACAATCTTACCAAAAACAGATAAATCTCCTGTAATTCCCATAGATAATCCGACAGTTCCAAGTGCAGATAAAACCTCAAAGGAAATGCGTTCCAATGACTGTGCTTCTGAGAATGTCAAGAGTAAAATACCCAGAAAACTGATCATAAAATAAAATATAAACGTTGACACGGCAACACTTACTCTATCATCAGGAATATGTCTATTCAAAAACATGACATCTACCGAGTTCTTGAGCTTACTGCGCAGGTAAGCAACCGTTGCCACAAAGGTTGTAATCTTTAAACCACCAGAGGTTCCTGATGGTGAAGCTCCTATATACATTAACAGAATAGTGACCATTGTTATGGGCAATGTAAAACTTCCAAAGTCCATTGTATTAAATCCAACTGTGGTCATCGCGCTCATTGATTGAAAGAATGAAGCGTAGAATCTAGAAGCGCCATCCAGCGCAATTATTGCTGGCTCGGAAAAGTACAGCGTTGCCGTTCCTGCGGTAAGTAGTATTGAAAATCCCGAGAGTATCAATTTTGAAGTAAAACTCACTTGATGTTCCTTTTTGGTTAATTTGAACCAAAAGTCTGTAAAAACAATAAAACCCAAAGACCCAGCAATGGCAAGAAATGAAATGGTGAAATTCATCCAGCCGTCACTCACATAATCTGTAAATCCGGAGTTGAACAGACTGAATCCTGCTGTACAAAAAGCACTAACGCTATGGAACATACTGTTCCACAACCGTTCCCAAAATCCCCAATTTTGATCTCCAAAACCGACGTAAAAAAATACGGTACCCACGATTTCAAAAAGAAAGGTGTAAATGATCACCGATTTTAAGAAAGGTCGCAACTGCAGGGTGTCTGGAATTGAAAATGCCGCACTCAAAATACGCTCCCGCCATTTGGAAGCGCGCCTGCTCGTATTGATCAATATATAGGTGGTAAAGGTCATATAGCCTATACCTCCTATTTGGAACAATAGCATAATAACCATTTGACCGAACAGTGTAAAATCATCTGCCATGCTCAAAGTCAACAATCCTGTTGTTGAAATTGCCGACGTTGATGCAAAAAACATATCAATAATAGAAAGATCGCTTTTTCTCGAAAAGGGCATGCATAAGAGAATAGCCCCAATTAAATTATAGATTAAAAATCCATAGACCAGGTTTCTCTGTGGCGTCAACGTCAACAAAAACCGATTGTACCTCCTTAGGAAAGTTGTCACCTTAGTATTCCTTAACAGCATCCACAAATGCCTGTGCGTTTACTACCGGAATATTGGGCAATATCCCATGACCTAGGTTTGCGATAAATTTGTCCTTACCGAATTCGTCTATCATCTGCTTGACCATTTTTTTGATGGTCGCTGGTGGTGAGAATAATCTGGAAGGATCAAAATTACCTTGTAGGGTGATATTGCCTCCCGTCAAATAACGAGCGTTTCTAGCGCTACATGTCCAATCGACACCTAGGGCGGCAGCGCCGCTTTTGGCCATATCATTCAAGGCAAACCAGCACCCTTTACCGAAAACGATCACTTCTGTAACAGGTCTAAGGGAATCAATGATCTGCTGGATGTATTTCCAGGAAAATTCCTGATAATCTGTGGGTGATAGCATACCGCCCCAGGAGTCAAAAACCTGAACGGCATCCACGCCGTGCTTAACCTTTTCATGCAAATAGGCGATGGTCGTATCTGTGATGCGCTGTAATAAAATATGGGCAGCCTCTGGCTGGGTGAAGCAAAATTCCTTGGCCTTATCAAAATTCTTACTTCCTTGCCCTTGCACGCAATAACACAAAATGGTCCAGGGTGATCCAGCAAAACCTATGAGTGGCACGCGATTATCTAGGGCGATCTTAGTCATATCAATAGCCTCCATCACATAACTAAGCGAGTCTGCCACGTCTGGAACAACCACGCGGTCAAGGTCTGCTGTCGTACGGATGGGGTTGGGAAGCCATGGACCCACGCCCGCCTTCATCTCTACTTCAATATTCATGGCTTGTGGAATAACCAAAATATCAGAAAATAATATCGCGGCATCTGGCCCTATCTGGTCGATGGGCATCACGGTAATTTCAGTCGCTAGTTCTGGAGTCTGGCAGCGGGTGAAGAAATCGTACTTTGCCTTCAACTTCATAAAGTCCGGCAGGTATCTTCCCGCCTGGCGCATCATCCACACGGGTGGTCGATCCACGGTTTCTCCTCTCAAGGCTCTTAAAAAAAGGTCATTTTTTATCATCTCGCAATAAATTTATGGCGGTTACCAGTACATTTTCCACGGTTTGCTTATTGGCAACGATTACGTTGTCATATACATTTCTCGCTGCTGCTGCAGTCGTTTCGCCTATACAAATAGCGTATGGAGGCTTGTGGTTGTTCGCTTTCGCGAAAGCGAAAACACCACGAGGACTGTAAAACAAAACCGCTGCAAAAGTACGATCAAAGCTTTTCTCCACGATGACAGATTCGTAAACAATCACCTCGTTTAAGCTGATATTTTTATCCTTTAATAGTTCAGGAAGTCCATCGCGCCGGTGATTCCCGCACAAATAGGTAAAGGAGCGGTCGGCATGTTTTTCCGCAATCCTCTCAGCCAATGCGATGGCGTTTGAAGCCACGATAGCAGGCACGAGACCATGAGAAACGAGCAACGCTGCCGTCACATCGCCTACACAAAAGATATTTTGAACGTGGGATCTTGATGCGAGAACGGCGGGAATGGCTTTTTGACTAGTTATAATAATGTTTTCCAATGCGTGATTGCCAGCCTGCAAAGGGATTTCCTTTATGTCCAGAATATTATAATGAGCGTAACCCACACCACTATTTTCTATTAGCTGCTGCTGACTGCTGGTTAGTTTTTTAGTAGATAAAATTGTTGCGCTCATATTCGAATCATCGACAGTAAATTTACATACCTATAGGCTATCAGCACCTATATGATCAAACTATTGGCTTAACCTTGTGGTGCTTTAGACCGGATTACTTTGTCTAAAACTATATGTTACGCACCGTAGTTAAAATATGAAATACTTCTAATAAACTACTCAAAAAAGCTGATTGCACCACTGTAAGGATTGCAAAAAATCGAATACTAAACCCATTGATAATATCAGAACACTCTGAACCTAAGCACAATATTCTTTATTAATCACCAATTTTTGTTGTACATACGAATATATTGATCGATATTTACTGCGAAAAGAGTACCCAACCAATATGGAACTACCAGAGTTTCTTCACGATCTAACCGGTGGTGGAGACAAACCATCCTTGCGATATGCTACTGAGATATTTAGCATGTTGGAAGTCATCAAGGTTAAAAAGAAAGAAGTGCTGCTTCACCTAGGTGAGGTATGCGATAACATTTTCTTTGTAAAATCAGGCATACTCAAAGGCTCGATTATTGACGAGTATGGAGATATGCACACCGTACGGTTTACCGCAGAGAATGATGTGATGACGTCCATTTTTAGCTTTATTGACGAGACACCATCCACCATGCAAATACAATGTATCGAGGCTGGAGAAGTATTATGTTTTAAACATCAGGATTTTGTGTATATCAATAAACTGTATCCAGGTCTTGCTCCTGCCTTTCACCGTTTAATGTTGAAACGCTACCACAATATGCTGGATGAAAAGTCCCGCATGATTACGAATGATGCGACTACCCGATACCTCAAATTTATGGATAGGTATAAGTCTGTCGAGGAACGCCTTCCATTGAAGGACATCGCTTCCTATTTGGGAATCCGACAGCAGTCCCTAAGCCGTTTGCGCAGTAAAATGGATCAAGAGAACACATACGTGGATTCTATCTAAAATTTTACTTTCCTTTATCTTTGCAGGCTAAATACCTCGCATGATTACATCCATGACTGGTTACGGCAAGGCCGTCCAGCAACTTCCACAACGTAAGATTACCGTAGAGATTAGAACTTTGAACAGTAAAAATCTTGATCTCAATATGAGGTTACCTTCTGCCTATCGGGAGAAGGAGCTTGAGCTGCGCCAGCTGGTTGCCAAACATTTATCTCGAGGGAAGGTCGATGTTTCACTTCATGTGGAAGAAACCACCAACACAACTGGCCAACAACTAGACGTTGCTAAAGTTGAAAGCTACATTGCACAACTGACTAAAATTGATGGCCTCGCCAACGGTGACCGGTTAAAGCTCGTAGAGATTGCAGCGACCTTTCCAGAAGTTTTTATCACAGCCCAGGCAGAGACAGATCAACACGAAATTTCTTCCGTCATCGGTATTGTTTCAGAATGTCTGGAGTCTGTCAATGAGTTCCGCAATAACGAAGGTGCTATGTTACGGAAAGATTTTGAGGAACGAATTACCACCATTTCTAATCTTCTTGATAAAGTGATCAATGAAGATGTATCACGACTAGATGATATCAGGACTAGACTTGAAAAGGCAGTTGCAGACCTAAAAGAGAAAGTCGATCAAAACAGATTTGAGCAGGAATTGATCTACTATCTTGAAAAATATGATATTACAGAGGAAAAAGTACGTTTGAAGAATCACTTGAACTACTTTCTGGAAACCATGCAGACACCAGATTCCCAAGGTAAAAAATTAGGGTTCATATCACAGGAAATAGGACGAGAAATCAACACGATAGGAAGCAAGGCAAACCATGCAGCCATGCAGCAACTTGTGGTGCAAATGAAGGATGAATTGGAGAAAATAAAAGAACAACTATTGAATGTATTGTAATGAAGGTATTACCTAAATTGATCGTGTTTAGCGCACCGTCTGGCGCGGGAAAAACGACACTAGTAAGGCATTTATTAAAGCAAAAGGAACTTAACCTAGCATTCTCCATAAGCGCTGCATCCAGAGAGGCACGCGATAATGAAAAGGATGGTAAGGATTATTATTTCCTAGGTATTAAAGAGTTCAAGAACCGCATACGTAATGAGGATTTCCTAGAATTTGAGGAAGTCTACAAAGACCAGTTTTATGGTACGTTGAAGGCAGAAGTAGAACGTCTATGGGCGCTGGGCAAGAATGTTATTTTTGACATTGATGTAGTGGGTGGCCTACGCCTCAAAAAGAAATTTCCAGAGCGTACGCTGGCCATTTTTGTAAAGCCACCATCCATTAACGAGCTGCAGATACGACTCAAAAAACGCAAGACAGAAACTGCCGAAAAAATTGCCATGCGTGTCGCCAAGGCCAGTACAGAAATGGCCACTGCTCCGCAATTTGATGTCATTATCAAGAATGATGATCTCACGCAGGCTAAAGAACGGGCAATCCTAATCGTCAAGGATTTTATTGATAAACCAGTACCGCGGGATGAAGAAGAATAAAGTCGGATTATATTTCGGAACCTTTAATCCCATTCATATAGGTCATCTGGCAATTGCAAATTACCTAGTCGAAAATAGCGACATCAAAGAAATTTGGCTCATCGTCACGCCGCACAATCCGCTCAAAAACAAAAGCACCTTACTGGATGACTACCAGCGATTACACATGGTGCATCTGGCGGTTGAGGATTACCATAGGATCAAACCCAGCAATATAGAATTCAGCCTGCCGCAGCCCAATTACACCGTCAACACACTGGCACACCTGAGTGAAAAATATCCTGATACAGACTTTACGCTTATCATGGGAGAAGACAATTTAAAAAGTCTGCCCAAATGGAAAAACTACGAGGTATTGCTACAGGAGTATAACATTATGGTTTATCCTAGGATTTCCAGCGGGACTGTTCCTACAGAATTAATAGACCACCCTGCGATTCAAAAAATTGACGCGCCTATAATGGAAATCTCATCCACGATGATACGGGATGGAATCGCTGCTGGCAAGGACTTACGGTACTTTTTGCACCATAAGGTCAACGAATATATTGACCAGATGGGATTCTACAAATAAAAAACCGCCCGCAACCACTAATGGTTCACGGGCGGCTTCCAACCAACCAAATCTTACATCTTCTTCAGAAGATTTATTTCTTTAATGACGCTTGAACGCATCGTTATTTTCAATATGGTAAATATCGGTCTGAACTTTGCCTAAAAAAACCCAATCCACGGTTAAATGCTTGTTAATTGGCCTTTCACGGCTCTAGATTCAATGTTGCTATCGTGAGCAATAAGTTAGTTTTTTTCGCTTTCGCGAAAGCGAACAATACCAAATTTCATCAATTCAATGAAAATGTCCCAAGACTTGCAAAACATGGGCTTCCTTTTAAAATTGCTATCTTTACCTACGAACGATTTTTATGGAAAAACAACCCAAAATAGCGGTACTGGGCGGCGGTAGCTGGGCCACTGCGATTGTAAAAATGCTAGCCGAAAACCTAGATGAGGTGGGCTGGTACATGCGCAGCGATTATGCCATTGAGCACATAAAACGCAACGACCACAACCCGAGTTACTTGAGTAGCGTAGAGTTTGATGTAAATCAGTTGAAGCTCTCTAGCGATATTAATGAGATTGTTGCCTATGCAGACATCTGCATTTTTGCAATTCCTAGTGCATTCCTGCATTCAGAACTTGCACCGCTGACCGTTTCTTTTGAAGGCAAGACCGTCGTGTCTGCCATCAAGGGAATTGTTCCAGAAACTGGGTTGATCGTGGGAGAACATTTTAGCGAGAATTATGGGATCAACTTGAATGACATAGGTGTCATCACCGGCCCATGCCATGCAGAGGAGGTTGCCCTTGAGCGCCTTTCTTACCTTACTGTTGCCTTTGCAGATGAGGAAAAAGCGGCCCAGCTCGCCAGCCTTTTTGAAAGCGATTACATCAACTGTAAAACCAGTGACGATATCATAGGTACGGAATATGCAGCTGTCCTTAAAAACATCTATGCAATTGCCGCTGGTATTGCGCATGGCTTGGGTTACGGAGACAACTTCCAGAGTGTATTGATGTCCAATGCGATACGGGAGATGAAACGGTATATCAAAAAAGTGCACAAGATGAAGCGTAACATCAACGACAGCGCTTATCTAGGAGATTTATTGGTTACAGGTTATTCAGTTTTTTCTAGAAATAGACTTTTTGGAAACATGTTGGGTAAGGGTTACACGGTACGCAGCGCCCAATTGGAAATGAGCATGATTGCAGAGGGTTATTATGCGACTAAAAGTGCCTATGCCATCAATGAAAAGCACGGTGCAAAAACGCCCATTCTAGATGCCGTCTACGAGATTCTCTACGAGAATAAGAACCCGAAAAAAATATTCAAGAAACTAGCAGAAAAGCTGGATTAAACTTAGAAAAACGAATTTAATATGTCAGATATAGCGAAAGCTTTTGGAATAAACGAAGCGCTCCAACAATTGGGAGTTGAGAAGGTAAATAAAGGCACCTCTACCGGTAATAAACATTTCGGTAATGGTGAAGAATTAATTTCTATTTCTCCCGTCGATGGCCAAGAAATAGCACGAGTTACTACGACCACCGAAGCAGATTTTGAAAAAGTAATGGAGGCTGCCCAAACCGCCTTCAAGGACTGGAGGTTAAAGCCCGCTCCACAACGTGGTGAAATTGTACGCCAATTCGGTGATGAGCTACGTCGATTAAAAGAACCACTGGGAAAACTTGTTTCTTATGAGATGGGTAAATCCTATCAAGAAGGGTTGGGCGAGGTGCAGGAAATGATCGATATCTGTGATTTTGCAGTTGGTCTGTCCCGACAATTGCACGGTCTTACCATGCATTCTGAACGGCCAGGACACCGCATGTATGAGCAATACCATCCATTAGGAATCGTCGGCATTATAAGCGCGTTTAACTTTCCTGTGGCCGTATGGGCATGGAATACTGCACTCGCCTGGGTTTGTGGCGATGTTTGCATCTGGAAACCCAGTGAGAAAACACCTCTTTGTGGCATTGCCTGTCAAAATATCATTGCAACCGTTTTGAAAAATAACAATCTACCAGAAGGAATTTCAGGTCTGGTAAACGGCGATTATAAAGTGGGTGAGATGATGACGATGGATAAACGCATTCCATTAATAAGCGCTACTGGATCGACCCGCATGGGTAAAATCGTAGCCAGCACCGTGGGCGAGCGTTTGGGAAAATCCCTTCTAGAATTGGGTGGTAACAACGCCATCATTGTAACTCCAGATGCTGATATAAAAATGACCGTGATCGGTGCCGTTTTCGGTGCGGTGGGTACTGCTGGACAGCGCTGTACCTCTACCAGACGTTTGATCATTCATGAGTCCATGTATGACAAAGTGAAAAATGCAGTGGTGGATGCCTACAAACAATTGAAAATAGGAAATCCGCTGGATGAGAATAACCATGTAGGGCCAGTTATAGATAAAGACGCGGTTAAAGGTTACCAGAATGCCCTCAAAAAAGTAGTGGAAGAAGGCGGGAAGATCATTGTTGAAGGCGGAGTCTTGGAAGGATCTGGCTACGATAGTGGTTGTTACGTCAAGCCCGCTATTGCGGAAGCTGAAAACCATTTTGAAATCGTGCAACACGAGACATTTGCACCTGTGCTTTATTTATTGAAATACAGCGGCAGTGTAGAAAGCGCTCTCGAATTGCAAAACGGAGTCAATCAAGGTTTATCCAGTGCCATCATGACCAATAACCTGCGGGAGGCAGAACATTTCCTAAGCGTGGCAGGATCAGATTGCGGGATTGCAAATGTCAATATAGGCACCAGCGGTGCAGAGATAGGCGGTGCATTCGGTGGTGACAAAGACACCGGTGGTGGACGTGAATCGGGTAGTGATGCGTGGAAAGTCTACATGCGCAGACAAACAAATACGATCAACTATACAACCGAGTTGCCTCTGGCGCAGGGAATTAAGTTTGATTTATAAGAAGTAATTCACAAGAATACCATCATTGAATTTATGTAGAGAAAGGTGTACGAGAATTAATTCTTGTACACCTTTCCTTCTTTCATGACAAAACCTACGTTCTCCAAAATCTTTACATTCTTCTCGGGATCTTCTGAAACAGCGATAATGTCTGCAAAAAAGCCTGTTTTTATTTGGCCTATCTGGTCTTCCATCTTTAAGATAATGGCAGGAGTGATGGTGGCGCTTTGGATGGCTTCCATTGCTGGCATGCCAGCTTCTACCATATATCCAAATTCCATCGCGTTCTTACCATGTTTAAAAACGCCTGCATCTGTGCCAAAAACAATAGGCACTCCTCTTTTATAAGCTCTTTCAAACATTCCTTGGATCTGTGGACCTACTGCTCTTGCTTTGGGAACTACAATTTCAGGATAATAACCTTCTTCCTCTGCTTTCATGGCAACTTCCTTTCCAGCGGTAATTGTTGGGACTAGGTAGCAATTCATTTTTTTCATTAAATCCATCGTCGCCTCGCTCATATAGGTGCCGTGTTCGATAGTCTTTACTCCACCTTCTACCGCCCGGCGCATCCCTTCATCGCCATGAGCATGAGCCGCAACGTGAAAACCATAATCGTTTGCAGTGCTTGTAATTGCCTTAATTTCTTCTAGTGTAAATTGAGGATTGCTTCCGTTTTTTGCAACGCTCAACACTCCGCCAGTAGCCGTTATTTTTATACAGTCAGCTCCGTTTTTATAGCGGTAGCGTACAGCTGCACGCGCTTCATCGACACCGTTTGCAACGCCCTCGCGAGGGCCAGGACTTCCCATAAACGCAGCGTTACCTCCATTGGTCGGGTCTGCATGGCCTCCAGTCGTGGCGATGGATTTTCCTGCGGTAAAGATGCGTGGACCGATTAGCTTTCCTTTGTTGATGGCGTCACGTAGCGAGATGTTAATACCACTGCCTCCCAGATCTCTTACCGTAGTAAACCCTTTCATGAGCGTCGTTTCTGCAAACGCAACACTGTTGTAGGCAACGTCAGCTGGGTCGTCGACAAATTTTGAGATGTATGCCTGTGGGTTATATTCCGTTTCCATGTGTACGTGCATGTCCGTCAAGCCTGGCAACACCCATTGATTCTTGAGATCAAAATAGTTCACATCTTGAGGTATGGCTGTATACCCTTTTGAAACATCAGTGATTTGTGTTCCATCGACTTTAATGGTCATTTCTTCCATCCACTTACCCGTTTTCGTATTCAGTAGGTGACC
>JBBSPH010000006.1:0-24283 GCA_038258985.1 Flavobacteriales bacterium | reverse complement strand
CAACTTTTTTGGTTTCGGGATAGGTAATGGCCATTGGTGTGTCTTGTTCCGTCTTTTTCACCTTGCAAGAAGCGAGCGTGAGCGCGCCCAGTGCGGCTAGACAAATCGTTGTTGTTTTCATAATTATTGTTTTAGAAATGGGAGCGTTTGCGTTCCCTTGTCCGTAGTGATTTTAAGCAGGTACATGCCGCTCGCGATGCCATCCAGTGCCACCGTTCGGGTGGAGGGAAAGATCTTGAGCAACTGGCCGCTTAAGTTAATCAATTCCAGTTGTAGGATAGAATCCTCTGTGGTAATATTTAATTGGTTTAACGCAGGGTTGGGGTAGAGTTGTATCGCTTTCGCGAAAGCGAACTCCCCACTAGACAACACACTCGAGGAGCTTACGAACACGCCACCCGTCTGGGAATTCTGGGTAAAACCGCCACTGTATCCATTTGTATCATTGAAAAAAGCCACATCTACATGCTGGATGGCGTCAATGTTTGTCCAGGTCGCGCCATCATCATTAGAATAGGAACTACCTGCGAAAGCAGGATCTGAGCCCACGCTTACCAAAGAATTGGTTCCAGGAATATAGGCGATATTGTCCCGAAATGGATTTCCTGTACCGCTGGTGGTTACTTGACTCCACGTTGCACCAGCATCCTGTGTACTATAGATCAAACCGGCATTGGTTTGCATGACACCCTTAGTAGCATCTGAAAAAGTAAGGTCTGCGGAAATCGCCGTGCCTCCAAAATCGCTTACCGGTGATTGGTATACCACCCAATTTAATCCACGGTTGGTAGAATGGTATATTCTTCCCGTACTAGTGGTGAACCACAAGGAATTACCCACATTCTCCAATTGTGCAAGATACCCGGTTTCGTTAGTTAGAGGTACAGGAATATTAGCGGAATTAACGCGGGTAAAAGTTGTACCACTGTCTGTCGTGGTATAAATTTCCCAAACGTTCGCAATAGGGTCACCCATGACCACGCCGTCACCATTATTGTAAAATTGTAAAGTATTGGGGAAACTTGAGCCGTCTGTAAATTGGGTAGAAGTGATTTTAGTCCAGACGGTACCACCATCCGTTGTTTTCCAGACTCCACCAGTCTGCATCGCGTTTCTAGGATAGGCAGCAACATAGGCAGTTTGAAAATCCAGGGCGCTTATTTGGGCAATGCCCAGACCTACGTTGCCCAGCGAGAAAACTCCATCAGTCCAAGTGAGACCTGCATCGTTCGTTTTAGAAAACTGCTGGATATTATTTGCAGGGTTAATACCATTATACCCAACTCCCCAGGCAATATTTGCATCCACGATATCAAATCTGGAAATACCGGTGGAGGTTGTTGGAAAACCAGTAGATGCAGTGCTCCAAAACTGGGCTTGAGCATAACCACTAAAAAATAGAATTGTTAGAAGTAAAGGTAGACGCATAGGAAAAATATTGCTAGAGATTAAAGTTAGCCATTTTCCCTATGCGTGTCCTAATAATTAAGCGTTTACGAGCTCGTTTTTGATCAAATACTCGGCTATCTGCACAGCATTGGTTGCCGCGCCTTTTCTCAGGTTGTCTGCTACGATCCACATGTTCAGTGCGTTTTCGGTAGAGTGGTCCCGTCGTATGCGACCCACAAAAACATCATCCTTGCCCTGCGCCATAAGTGGCATAGGATATAGGTTGACATCTGGATTATCTTGAACAGTCACGCCTGGCGTATTTGCCAGAATTGCCCGCACTTCAGATTCTGTAAAATCCTTATGGAATTCAATATTGACTGACTCTGAGTGACCACCAACTACGGGAATGCGCACGGCAGTAGCGGTAACGCCTATAGTTTTATCGTTGAGTATCTTTTGCGTCTCGCGCACGAGTTTCAACTCTTCCTTGGTATACCCATTTTCTTCAAAAACATCGCAGTGTGGCAATGCATTTCTATGGATCTGATAGGGATAGGCCATTTCACCTTTCGTACCTGTATATTCATTTTCCAGTTGGGTGACTGCTTTTACACCAGTACCAGTAATGGATTGATAGGTTGAGATGATCAATCGCTTGATCCCATATTTTTTATGCAATGGTGCAAGTGCCATCACCAGTTGGATCGTGGAGCAATTGGGATTTGCAATGATTTTGTCTTCTTTAGTTAGATCAACAGCGTTAATTTCTGGAACAATCAATTTTTTGTCGGTATCCATTCTAAATGCGCTTGAATTGTCGATCACCGTAGTTCCCACTGCGGCAAATTTGGGCGCGTTCTCAAGACTCACGCCACCACCAGCTGAAAATAATGCAATCGCAGGTTTCATGGCGATAGCCTTGTCCATACCGACAACCTTATAGGGTTTTCCATTAAAGGTAATTTCAGTTCCCACAGATTTTTCTGAGGCGACGGGAATTAATTCTGTAATGGGAAGATTACGCTCTTCCAAAACTTTCAGCATAACTTGACCTACCATGCCAGTAACACCTACAACAGCTATTTTCATTGTTTTAAATTTTAGTGGCAAATTTAGTAGCCAGTTTGTTATCTATTTAATTATTAGTATGATTTAAGCATAAAAAAAACCGTCTCTTTTTACAGAAACGGCTTTTGAATTATATAGCGGGTAGTATTAGTTGCCGGCCTTAATAGCGTCTCTGATTTCCATAAGGAGGTGTTCCTCCTTAGTTGGCCCTGCAGGTTTCTCTGGTGCGGCTACTTCTTTTTTCTTAACCTTGTTATAAGTTCTGACGATCATAAAAAGTACAAAGCCAACAATTATCAAGTTGATGATCGTGTTGATCCACTCACCATAAAGGATCGCATTTTCTGCAACCTCCACGGTTCCATCTGCTGCAAGAACTGCCTCGCTTAGTACTACTTTGAATTCTGAAAAGTCAGTACCACCAGTAAAGTGACCTACAATAGGCATCATAATCAATTTTACAAAACCGTTTACTACTAGGGCAGTTGCCCCTGCGAGCAATACGGCAACGGCCAGATCAATGACGTTACCCGTCATGATGAAATTCTTGAATTCTTTAAGCATTTTGTGGTGGTTTAATTGTTGGTGGGGAAAGTTACTCCTTTCACAGAAACTGGTAAAGCGGGAATTATATTATTCGCCTCTTGATCGTTTAAATTATTAATTATCAATCAAATACCCTTATAGGTAGACTCGAGGAACTCTATTCTGAATACCTGTCAATAGTTCATAGGATATAGTTCCAGCCTTTTCTGCCATATCACGGGCAGGATGTTGCTGGTCAAAAAGGATTACTTGATCACCCACCACGCAGTCAATACCTGTTACATCTACCATGAACATGTCCATACAGATAATACCCAATGTGGGAGCCCATTTCTCGTGGATCAATACGCTCGCATTTCCATACCCATAAATCCGGTTAATGCCGTCGCCGTGTCCCATTGGGATTACTGCATAGGTCATATCGGCTGCTGCTTTATGACTGCGGTTATAGCTTACACTTTCCCCTTTTTGTATGGTTCTAATTTGTGAAATGGTTGATTTAAGTGCTGCAACTGGTCGCAAATCACTATCAAATCGTTTGTCATTCCCATACCCATAAAGCCCTATACCAGAGCGCACCATCTGGTAGTGAGCGTTGCTGTAATTCAAAATGCCGCTGGTGTTGTTTGTGTGGCGCAAACATTGATAACCCAGTTCCCTCTCAACATCATCACAAATCTCTTGAAACTTGTTGATCTGGCTCAGGGTAAATTCCTTTTCCTGTAGATCCTCACTTGCGGCGAGGTGAGATTGTAAGCCTCTAACCTTGATGCATGGATTTTCTAGGACGATTTCTAATGCTTCGGCCACGTCACCGGGATCTATACCTATACGGTTGAGTCCCGTATTGAATTCAAGGTGGATGGGGTAGGATTGTTGTGAGTTCGCTTTCGCGAAAGCGGTAAAACTTTTCAACACGTCCAGGTTATAGATAACCGGCTCCAGACATCGTTCCATGCAGGTTTCCAATGTATGGAGCTGTGGGTGCAGCACTAAAACAGGTTTGATAATGCCTGCATCGCGCAATTCCACACCTTCCTCCACATAGGCAACAGCAAAATAGTCCGTTCCCAGTTCTTGTAATTTTAGGGCTATGGGGATCACGCCATGGCCATATGCGTTTGCTTTGACCACACTCATGAAGAGTGTGTCCTTTGAAATTCGTGATTTGAGAAACTGAAAATTATGGGCGAGTGCCGCCAGATCTACTTCCAGTCTGGTGCCTGTTTGAGCCATTTAGGATCCTGTTTTGTGCTTTATTTCTTGTGGGTCAGTGACTTTGATGTCCTTCAGCTTTGTGGAGAGCATCGCCTTGTAATAGGCACCACGGCTTAGTGGCTCATACTCTTGCTGCTCCCCCAACATAACCACTTTATCATTGTTGGTCTTGCGGTAACTGTATTGAGCTAGATTTCCCGTGCGCGTGCAAACGGCGTGTACTTTTGTAACGTACTCAGCGGTTGCCATGAGTGCTGGCATGGGGCCGAACGGATTCCCCTTAAAGTCCATATCTAAACCTGCAACAATTACGCGGACACCTCTATTTGCTAGGCTATTGCAAACAGCTACAATCTCATCGTCAAAGAATTGTGCCTCGTCAATGCCTACAACTTGACATCCTGTGGCGAGTAAAGGAATATTTGCCGCAGCTGGCACCGGTGTGGAATGAATCTCGTTAGCATCGTGGGAAACTACCTTTTCCTCATCATACCGCACGTCGATAGCTGGTTTGAAGATCTCGACTTTCTGGTGGGCAAACTGCGCACGTTTTAGGCGCCGGATCAATTCTTCTGTTTTACCAGAAAACATAGAGCCACAAATCACCTCGATCCAGCCGAATTGCTCTTCATGATTAACCGTATTTTCTAGAAACATTTTGTAATTTACAACCACTTGTGGGACGCCGCCTTGCTCCCCCAATTATTCCAAAAATACAAAGAAACACGCGGCATATAGACCCATTATGAAAAAGAAAATTGTTGCAGACCTTACCAGTCTAGCCCACCGCATCCTACAGATAAAGGATAGGGACAATGTCCTAGAACTACAAGCCACCGCTAAGGAATTGTATGAAAAACTGACCGTCCTGGCCTATACAGAAAAGCACTTTTCTGATATCAAGCCTACCGCAGGTACCAGAGAAGTAGAGCGCAAACTGGAAGAAGCTTTTGCAGATGCGCAAAAGGATGCTCAGACGGTTTCCAAGGATGTTGAGCAAGTGATGGAACAGGCCAAGGATGAAGTTAGGGAAGCATTTTCCAGTAATGACTTGAGCGATCTTTTTGTTCCAGAGGAAGATAAGCGAGAAGAAATGGAACTCCCAGGGATTTCTACCATCAGTAAAATGGTGACTGAAATGCCCGATGAGGTTCCAGACGCGCCAGATGTTCCAGAAAGTGATCGCAAAACCCCAACCGACGGTAAATTGCCCAATCGCTATCGAGATTCCTTCACCACCAACAGCCTTACTGATCTCGAGGTTTCTGAAGATGATAACCGTGAAGAAATGAACCTCCCGGGAATTTCTACCATCAGTAAAATGGTCACTGAAATGCCTGACAAGGCACCACAATTGCCAGAGACAGAAGATTCCAAAACAGACGGAACGCTTTCCAACCGTTACCGGGACTCCTTTACAACTAACAGCTTATCAAATCTAGATGAGGTTGAGGATGACAATCGTGAGGAAATGGATCTACCTGGAATATCTACCATTCATAAAATGGTTTTCGAAATGCCAGATGAGATGGAAGATGTAGAACCCAATACCAGCACTCCATTAAAAGCCGATAACAAAACAGACCTAGAGCAACTTACGGCAGATTTTCAAACCATGCCGGTGTTTGAGCGCAAGTCCCACAAAAATGATCCGGATCGACCCAAATCCCTAAATTCAAGATTAACAAACAGCCTTAAAATAGGGATGAACGACCGCATGGGATTTGTAAAGCACCTGTTTAACGGTAGCGATCAGGATTTCAATAGGGTGATGTCACAGCTCAATACCATGAATGACCATGACCAGGCACGCAATTTTATCCAAACCATGATAAAGCCAGACTACAATAATTGGGTGGGTAAGGAAAACTATGAAAATCGCTTTATGGAAATCGTAGAACGCAAGTATCAATAAGCACAGTAAAATGATTATGAAATACGCTTATTGGGTAATCACAGTATTATTATGTGCGCTGCTCTGCTTTTCTGCAGGGATGTACATCGTTAAATATAGCGATGTTACTTCAGAGTTTATAAAGATGGGATTCCCTACCTGGATCATTTACCCGTTAGCGGTTTGCAAACTGGCCGCGGTAGCGGTCTTGTTGATTAGAAAAAACAAACCATTGGTAGAGTGGGCTTATGCAGGATTGTTTTTCAATATTATGCTGGCCTTGGGCGCACACGTTACCATTGCAGATGGTGAGCAGTGGGGAGCATTAGTAGCTTTGCTGTTGTTGCTTTCGTCTTATTTTTTTGGCAGGAAAGTGCGGCCCGTGGTGTAGAATGTTGTTAGATATTGTTCGCTTTCGCGAAAGCGAACCCACCATTAATTCAGTAAACCATTGCTTATGACTGTATTTGAAACAAGGTTGCTGGATGTACGCCAGTTTTTTGATAACAACGATCTGGATCTGGGGTATAGACGGCTTATGGATTGTTGCATGGATACCCAAGATATGGGCATTTATTTAAAATGCATCGATCTGACGCAATGGAAGGAAAGCCATCCAGAAGATAAGGAGGGATTCATGGCCCGCGCATCCCAGCTGCTGGATAGACTGTCCAGTCATACCGTCGTTCCAGCCGCCATTGCAGCGCCAGTTATAAACGCAGTAGCTATCACTAAAAAATACAGCAGTAGTGGTTTTGTACTGGGCCCGGCAACACTGGATGTGTACAAGTCCCATGTATATGGACTGGTGGGAGAAAATGGCAATGGGAAGACATCACTACTGCGCATCCTTGCCCTGGAGCTATCGTATGACTCTGGTGAGTTGGGCTATAGTTTTGACAGCGTTATAACATCAGATTATGAATTGCGATCTAGGCTGGTCTACGTCCCACAGCGCACACAGAAATGGTACGGAAGTCTCAAGGACAACCTCAAATTTGTCCTGTCAAATTACAATACACCGCCACCAGAGATTGAGACCAGAATGCTCATGATGATAGCGAGATTGGGCCTATGGAATTACCAGGACCTCAAATGGAGTGAACTATCCTCTGGATATAAAATGCGTTTTGAACTTGCCCGTACCCTGCTGCGCAAACCAGAGGTATTGTTGCTGGATGAGCCGCTGGCAAACCTGGACGTGCTGGCACAACAGGTGATCCTCGAGGACCTGCGGTCCATCTGTAATTCTATCTCGCATCCTATCGCACTGGTGCTTAGTTCTCAGCAACTTTATGAAGTAGAGAAAATTTCTGACACGGTGATCTATTTGAAAAATGGAGTCTATACAGAAGACAATCAAAAAGACGATACAACCAGTGATACGCAATTAATTATCGAGATCGATTGCAATACTGCCAGAACAACGTTAGAAACGGTACTAAAAGAGGCAGACCTTGTAAAACTGGAATATAACGGCGGTGTTTACCTCGCCTATTTCCCGCAAACCACACCCGTTTACCGTGTGCTGGAAGTGCTGGGACGGCACAGCATCAACCTCACCTACTTACGGGACATCTCCCGATCTACCAGAAGATTTTTCGTATCCTAAAACAGACTCCATGAAATCAATCATTGCAAGAATAAACAAGAGTCTGCTGGAAAACTATCCTTTAGTGTGGAATACAAAACTAGTGTGGATGCTATCCATAGGTCTGGGTATTCATTTGCTGTTTTTTTTACTGGGCGTGGTCAGCTTAATTTCTCCCACCATATTACAGGAGTCTAACGCTATCGACCTGTATTTTACTACGGGAATGGTGCTCGTGGGAATTATATTGTCTGTAATCGTACTCACGGTGTGGTTGCTCGCCATGTTTAGGAATAACGCCTTCAAGAATTTTTACCCGCAAACGGCAGCCACCCTTTTTTATCAATTCCTACATTATCTGGTGATTGTGTTTACCTGTATCACATTCTACTACTCCTATACTTTGGGTTTACAGGCCTACACTGCAGTTACTTATACAGATACACGCATGGATCAAGAAATAGCGACTATTAACAAGGTCGCGCCATTCTTTACCCATGACATTAGAAAGTACACGGTCGATAATGCTAAATATCCATCACCACTAGATCAATTGTATTGCGACAGGAATGAAAAGCGCATCGATCTATCAGCGCCGCATTATAAATTTAAGGGAGAATATTACCAATTTTATTCCCTCATTTCCAAAACGATACTGTACGATAGAATGGCGATTGATGAAGGAGACTTTGCCGATTTTGAAATTCAAACAGCCGTCTCAGATGATCCATCAGTTGACGAGAATACAAACCCATCAGGAATTGGAACGATAAAAGCTTCTATCTACAAACCAAATTCAATCGATCAAGAGCAGCCAGTTGATCCCTATGCCGATGACTTGTATTTATTTCAGAAACGGAAGGGCGACTCCATCACAATGTATTATAGAAAGGCTATTGTAGATATCTCAGACTTTGTAAAAACTGGTGAACCTTCTTATTTCCACTATTCCGACTTGTTTTACGATCCTAGTTATATGCCGCGAGACTATCGAACTGCATCCTACAATGATTACGGTGAGGAGGAATGGAACCTTGAGCTATCGGGACTGGAAAAAGAAATTATCGCAGAAAACCATGCGCTTCTGGAACGCGCAGACAAGGCAGAAATTGAATCGTTATTAACCGATTTTCTTGCCATAGCCACCACCTACAGAATCAAAAACAACCTTACCGTGGAGCCCTGGCTAGAGCTGGTCTACCATCCATCCGATTTTAGGATCAAGGGTTTGATAAACGCAGACAACTATACCTATGACAAGCGCAACGTTTCCAGATTTGAGAACAATGCCGCTATGGAGATCTATATCAATGAGATGTATAGCGCATATTATCTGGATTCTGAAAAGTTGAAGACCGCCTTGGGCAATATCAGCGAACTCAAGCGTGACAATATTTTTGAGACGTCCATTCATATTTTTATGTGGATCACGTTTGTGGTATCACTCCTTATCTTCATGTTCAGAACATCAGGATTGAAACCCTTGATTTTCTCCATCATCGCTGCGGGACTGGTGATGGTATTTATTGCACTGATCTTTGCAACCACTGGCTTTATGGGCGGTTATAATAGCTCAGAATATTTTCTAACTATTGTAGCCCTACTCATTCTAGGCTCGATCTCACTTAGCGGGATATTCCTTATGACCTCGTTCAAGAAAGTTGTAGGAGGTGTTTTAATGAACCTGACCTTGGCGAGTTTTGTACCCATACTGTGGTTGCTCGTTATACTTATCAGTAGTATCCAAAGCGACGCATGTGACCGTCAACCCATAGGTGAGAGCGATTATCGCGATACGTGTTTTGAATTGCTTCGGGATGCATCGCCTGCTTGCAGCTATGCCATCATGGTACTTACTTTACTCTTCATATGGATGTATTCACGGCGCATTATGAGCTGGCGCGCCATGCCAGAGGGATAGGGTGAAATGTGGTGGTTTCGCTTTCGCGAAAGCGAAATAAACTCAGATTCTATGCGGGCGAAAATTGTCTAAAACTGCAAACATTTTAGAAACTTGAGCTCTGCTTTGATTTGACGGATTATGATGATAGCAATCATAGAAAGGGATACAACGGCTGACACGATGAGGTAGGTGTAAAAACCACTTGAGAATGCAGCCTTGAAATAAGGAAAAAGTTGTATCAAACCAATAAGGTAAGCACCGAAGCATAATGGCGTTATTGCATAATGCACCCACTTTCTCCATTGATAATAGGTTTTTAAATAACCCAAGTATTCTTTACCATCCATTTGCATGATTCCCGCTACCTTGCGCAGTCTAGAATAGTATTCAATCGCTATGCGAATGACCATCGAGGCAATCATGATGAATAGTCCTATCATGAATGCATTGACTTCTTTAGGAAACTGCCAGATCAAATAGGTGATTAAAATACCAGTGGTTATACTCATAACCGCCATTCCTATCTTTTGTTTGCGGCGCTGTGTCCTCGCCATTTTAATAATGTCCTTGGGTAGAAATGCCGGTACTGCAGCAGTCTGGTTATCCCATATGGTGTCTAATCTATCGGTCATGAGTTATGCATTTTAAAAGGGCCTCGCGGATTCTGGATAACCTAGTTCTAATTGATCCGTGCGAGTAGCCTAGGGTTGTGGCAATTTCTTCTTGCGGGACCTGTTCCAACTCCAGAAGTATTACCGTTTTATTGATGGATTTAAGTTGATCTATGCATTGATAGAGTTGCTGGATATCATTTGCTGGACTTTCTTCATCTTCCAGGGCATCAGCAACTGTATTTGGGTCAATGGTCAATTTGAGAGGTTTCTTCTTTTTCAGATGACCCAGGCAGCAATTGACAGCAATGCGATAGATCCATGTGCTTATTTCTGCATCGCCTTTGAATGAGCTGCGATGGTTCCAAACCTTGATAAATGTTTGCTGACATAATTCTTTAGCAGTGCACTCATCTCCAGATACATATCCCATACAAAGCCGATATACTTTAGGGTATAACTGATTATAAGTATCGGTAAACTGATTTTCAGTCACGGTGTTTTAGTTGATGAACATATTGATGTGTTCCAAGAACCAAATAGGCTGGTCCATCATGATAAAATGCGCACTGTCTGGATTGATAAAAAGCTGGTAATCGACAAGGTTTTCGTATTGCTTTTTGAAATTTGCCCTCGCCATTTCTTCTCCATATGGTTTCCCTGCGCCTAGAATGGTCATAGGAATATTGATGTCTTTTAAATCTTTACGCACATCAAACTTAAGATAATCGGTGTAGGCGTAGACATATGTCTTACGGTCTGTCGCTTTTATCCAGTCGATAAGGAGGTTTTTGCCTGCATCGCTGGAGGTCATACCTGCCGCCATGTTGGTTGCCATTTGGTCAAAAGAATCATCATTCATGTCAAGTACCTGATTATTGTATGGGCTATCGTAGTGCAGGTTTTCCGGATCAAAATTGGGTGTTATCAGTGCTCCTGTGGCAGGAAGTGCATCCACAATCAGAAGTTTAGAAACATGTAGGGTTGGGTTTGCGGCCAGTTTGATTCCCAAAGTACCACCAAGACTATGACCAATGAGAATTAGATTCTCGAGTTGGTTTTCCACAATGTAGCTTTCTAGCGCGCCTATTATTTGCGGCAACCATGGGAACCCAATTGGCTTATTCCCAGCAAAACCGGCGTAATTCACCACCTGGCACTCATGAGTTTTTGAAAGTTGACCGACAGTTTCTTGCCAGACCGCGTCGCCATTAGTGGCAAACCCACCTAAAAAGATAATGGGTTCACCAGAACCAGTGACGGAAACCTTTACTGGGCTTTGTGCATTACCAAACGTGACGAGCAACAGCGTGATTAATAGTATGGATAAGGATTTCATGGGTTAGGTTTTTATGATTTATCCTTTAGATACCATATTTAGAAAATGTTACGGTTTTAAAACAAAAAACCCTTTGAATTTTTCAAAGGGTTATAAATTTCCGTAGTCAGTTTTACTGCAGGAGTAAATCATACCTGTAGTTGGGACCATCGCAAGGGTCGGTTCTATTAATGATTACACTGCTATTGATCACATTTAATTGCTCCGTTGTCCCATTTGTACCAGTGCAGCCGGTGGTTATTGAGGAATTTTCAAGTTCAACAGTAATTAGTTGCGTCGAGCCTATTTCACTAACGATAAAAGCCCCACTAATACTGGTCTGGGCTCCATCGTCTTGCACCCTTGTTTTGGTTACCCTAGAATTGGATTCAAAAACATATTGCTCGCGATATGGCAAGGTTATAGGACTTGTTTTGGATTCAAGCTTTGATTCATATCCACGGAATTGATAAGTGACTGGAAACGATTCTGGAAATCTTGTGCTTATTGAATCATCATCACTATCGCAGGAAAGCAAGGTGAGACAGGTAAGCAACAAGAAGGCAATATTCTTTTTCATGATGTAATGTTTGGTTACTATGTAGATGCAAGTATACCTAGAGGGTTGCGTTTAATTTGCAGGAAAATAAGTTCGCTTTCGCGAAAGCGGACTCAATACAAAAAGGGTGTGCAACGAATAATCGATATAATCGTTGCAAATTATATGACGATTAGCACCTCATGCGATGAATAATTTTTATATTCGTTGTATAATTTGCGTTGAATGAGATGCTACATCTATCATAATAAACAGTGGCCTAACTTTTACTGGCAAACCGAAGAGGTTATCGGCTTATTGAGTGAGTGCAGGAATCTGCAAGGTCGATTGTTGGGCAAGATGGAATCTCTAGGATTTGATCTGCGTAATGAGGCGCTATTGAGTACGCTTACCCTAGATGTTTTAAAGTCGTCTGAAATTGAGGGCGAATTGCTGGATCAAAATCAGGTGCGATCATCTATTGCGAGACGTTTGGGTATAGAAATAGCTGGCGCGGTAGAGTCAGACAGAAATGTCGATGGCGTGGTAGAAATGATGTTGGATGCTACACAAAACTGTTTTGAGCCGCTAACAGTTGACCGTTTATTCCATTGGCACGCATCGCTGTTTCCAACGGGAAGAAGCGGGATGCACAAGATAACTGTCGCTGACTGGCGCAAGGATAAAACTGGGCCCATGCAGGTTGTTTCTGGTGCGATGGGAAAGGAAAGAGTACATTTTCAAGCACCAGAATCGGCAATAGTACGAAAGGAAATGAGCGCTTTTTTGAAATGGTTCAACCAACAACCAGAAATAGATCTTGTTCTCAAAGCCGCGGTTGCCCATTTATATTTTGTAACAATCCACCCATTTGATGACGGAAACGGCAGGATCACCAGAGCATTGACGGATATGCTGCTGGCACGATCTGATAAAAGCAATCAGCGTTTTTACAGTATGTCCGCACAGATACGCTTGGAAAGGAAGAAATATTATGAACTTTTGGAAAAAACCCAAAAAGGTGATCTTGATATCACTCAATGGATACAATGGTTTCTTACTGTTTTGATCGAAACTTTATCCACATCAGATACTGTATTAAAGAAGGTAAACTCAAAGGCCAGTTTTTGGAAACTGCATGCCGAAACGATTTTGAACGAGCGCCAGA
The DNA here is from genome assembly GCA_038258985.1 of Flavobacteriales bacterium. GTDB lineage: Bacteria > Bacteroidota > Bacteroidia > Flavobacteriales > Flavobacteriaceae > Nonlabens. The sequence continues at coordinate 11,036 of JBBSPH010000006.1, read as the reverse complement.
ATAAACTTCTTAATTTACTGCTAGATGATTTTGATGGGAAACTAACTTCCTCTAAATGGGCTAAAATAGCAAAGTGTTCCAAGGATACCGCCATACGCGATATTAATGATTTGATTGTGAAAAAAGTTTTGGAAAAAGAAGCGGCCGGTGGAAGGAGTACGAATTACGGGTTGATGTCAGAGCACAATTGAAACGCTTTCGCGAAAGCGAAATTCCTCAAAGTGATTGCATAAAAAAACCTCCTAGTTTCCTAAGAGGTTTTTGGTACTATTATAGGCACATCAAATATTGTTTGTTCTCTTAGAGATCTATCTGCTTGCGCCAGTAAGTTAGTTATTCAAAGCCTCTGCACCACCTACGATCTCAAGGATCTCATTAGTAATGGCAGCTTGACGTGCTTTGTTGTAGGTTAATTTTAATTGATCTCTTAGCTCAGTCGCGTTATCGGTAGCTTTGTGCATCGCAGTCATACGCGCGCCGTGCTCACTAGCCCATGAATCGCGTACGCCTTTATACAATTGCATTTTCAAAGACTTAGGAATCAACTCTTCGATGATTTCAAGTTTTGAAGGCTCGTAAATGTATTCAGTAGCATTTGCAGGAGCTTCTCCTTCTAGACCAGCTAATGGTTTTAATGGTAAAAATTCCTCGCTCATTACTGTTTGAGTAGCTGCGTTTACAAAACTGTTGTAAACGATCACGATTTTGTCAAATTCACCTGTCACAAACAATTCCATTAGCTCTTCAGCAATCACAGAAACCTTATCAAAGGATATGTCGTCAAACAGGTCACTCTTGTTGGATTGGATAGGTGAACCTTTCTTAGCAAAATCATTCGCTTTCTTACCAATGGTCATGTAAGAAACAGCTACACCCTTCAAATCTTCTTGATTCAACCGAATCAATTCTTTGATAATGTTCGAGTTGAACGCACCAGCCAATCCACGGTTGGATGTGATCGCCACAACCAATGCTTTTTTCACTTCGCGTTGCTCGGCAAATTTGCTGCTTGCATCATCTTCCATGGAAGCGCTGAGGTTCTGTAGCAATTCAGTCAGCTTATCAGAATAAGGGCGCATCGCAGTAATAGCATCTTGTGCCTTTTTCAACTTTGCAGCACTCACCATCTTCATAGCAGATGTGATCTGCATCGTTGAAGATACTGAGGTTATTCTGTTACGTATTTCCTTTAGATTAGCCATTTTTTATTGCTGTTAGAGTATGGAGCATAGAATATAGAAATCCATATTCTATGCTCTAAAATCTATTCTCTTAGTATCGACTAGAAAGATCTTTAGCCACCGCAGTCAACGTATCGATTACCTCGTCCGTTAATTTACCAGCTTTTAGGCTATCAAGAGTTCCTCTATGCTTTGCATTAAGTAGTTCTAGATAATCTCTTTCAAATTCTTTTACTTTCTCAATCGGCACATTTCTAAGTAGGTTTTTAGAACCTGCATAGATAATTGCGATTTGGTTTTCTACTGGATAAGGATCATTTTGAGCTTGCTTCAAGATCTCCACGTTTCTTCTTCCTTTTTCAATAACGCTTAATGTTGCAGCATCTAGGTCAGAACCAAATTTCGCGAAAGCTTCCAATTCACGGAAAGCCGCTTGATCCAGTTTCAATGTACCAGCTACTTTTTTCATCGATTTGATCTGAGCGTTACCACCCACACGAGATACCGAAATACCCACGTTGATCGCTGGACGTACACCTGCGTTGAACAAGTCACCGTCAAGGAAAATTTGTCCGTCTGTAATAGAGATTACGTTCGTAGGAATATAAGCTGATACGTCACCTGCCTGAGTTTCAATGATAGGAAGTGCAGTCAATGAACCACCACCTTTAACGATAGGTCTTAAACTATCAGGAAGGTCATTCATTTCAGATGCTATCTTATCATCGTTGATGACTTTTGCAGCGCGCTCTAATAATCTAGAGTGCAAGAAGAAAACGTCACCTGGATATGCCTCACGTCCTGGTGGACGACGTAATAACAAGGAAACCTCACGGTAAGCCACTGCCTGCTTAGATAAATCATCAAAGACGATTAATGCAGGACGACCTGTATCACGGAAATATTCTCCAATTGCTGCTCCAGCAAATGGCGCATATACCTGCATAGGTGCAGGATCTGATGCGTTTGCAGCAACGATAGTTGTATATGCTAGTGCTCCAGCTTCTTCCAAAACCTTTGCAATCAGTGCAACGGTAGAAGCTTTCTGTCCGATAGCGACATATATACAGTATACTGGCTCGCCAGCATCGTAAAATTCTTTTTGGTTAATGATCGTATCGATACACACAGTAGACTTTCCAGTCTGACGGTCACCGATGACTAGCTCACGCTGGCCACGACCTACAGGAATCATTGCATCAATAGATTTGATACCTGTTTGCATAGGCTCAGTAACTGGCTCACGATAGATAACACCAGGAGCTTTACGCTCTAGTGGCATCTCGTAAAGGTCACCTTCAATAGGACCTTTACCATCGATAGGCAAACCAAGTGTGTTTACTACACGACCTACAATTCCTTCACCAACTCTTAGGGAAGCAATACGCTCAGTTCTCTTTACCGTATCACCTTCTTTGATCTCGATAGATGGGCCTAAAAGTACCACACCAACGTTATCTTCTTCAAGGTTCAATACGATACCTTCCATACCGCTCGCAAAAGAAACAAGTTCTCCATATTGTGCGTTTGAAAGACCATAAACACGTGCGATACCATCACCTACGGTAAGAACGGTTCCCACTTCATCAAGGGACGCCGTAGCATCAAAACCTGATAATTGTTGCTTAAGTATTGCAGATACTTCTGCTGGATTTACTTCTGCCATGTTGTTCTATTTATACTATTTTAATGTCTATGCTTCAACAAATTCAGCTTGACAAACCTTTATTTTATATTTTTTTCGCTTTCGCGAAAGCGGACTATTTAAAATCTGCTTTACTTGATCGTATAATTATGTGCAAATTCTCTTTTCAATTCGCCTAAAGTACTGTGAACACTCGCGTTAATTTCTTTATCACCTACTCTTAGGATAAACCCACCAACTATGCTAGGATCAATTTTCTTTTCAAGAATCACTTCTTTGCCCGCCAACTCTTTAGCTTTAGCAAGGACCTTTTCTTCTAGTTCTGGAGTGATCTCAACCGCTGTAGTTACTGTGGCAACTTCGCGTTTGTTCATCTCGTCAAAAAGCAAAATGTATTTTGTAGCGATATCGCCTAATATATCTGAACGTTGGTTATCAACGATTAAGTCAAAAGCGCCCATAGTGATACCACCCACATTGCTAAAAATCTGACGTAACGCTCCGCGCTTTTGTTCTATTTTTACCACAGGACTTTTCAAAAATTCTTGAAGCTCTAGGTTTTTATGAACCGTCGTTAAGACCGACTTCATATCTTCATTCACGGCAGCCGCTTCCTTCTTGTCTATTGCTAGATCGAGAATGGCTTTGGCATATCGGGATGCTGCTCTTGAAAGTTTCATAATCGTTGTCTAGATATTTGCTTCAGCAAGCATTTTGTCGATCAATGCGTATTGTGCTTCTTTTTCAGAAAGTTCCTTACGGGTTACTTTCTCTGCAATCTCCACAGATAGATTAGCTACCTGTGATTTGATATCTGCAAGCGCTGCTTTCTTTTCCGCAAGAATCGCCTCTTGTGCGCTGGCAATAATCTTGTCTGCTTTTTCCTGTGCAGTTGCTGCAGCGTCAACGATCATTTTTTCTTTGATCTCACGCGCTTCTTTCATGATAGCGTCACGTTGCGCGCGCGCCTCTTGAGCAGCAGCCTCGTTGGAAGCTTCCAGTTTTGCAAACTCTAGTTTTGCTTGCTCTGCGGCAGCAAGAGCATTTGCAATTCCTTCTTCACGCTCAGATAAAGCGTTGAGAATAGGCTTCCATGCAAATTTACCCAACAACACGATCAAGATAATCAATATGATCGCTTGCATGACAAACAAGCCTGGCGAAAAATCTTCTAGTAAATTCATCTTTCTAGATTAAGGTAATGGGTTTTAATTTTTAAAAAACGCGTCCTGCAACCAACCGTTGCAGGAATTGCGTTTCTTTTTTGTCTTGATACTACTTACCTAAGATAAGTGCACCAAATGCAAGTCCTTCAAGAAGTGCACCGATGATGATCATCGCAGTTTGGATTTTTCCAGCTGCTTCAGGTTGACGAGCGATAGCTTCCATCGCTTTTCCACCTATTTGACCAAGACCGATACCACCACCGATAACGATAAGACCTGCTCCAATTAAATTGTACATAACAATCGATTTAAAAATTAAACAAAACGGTCTCTAACCTCATCTATGTCATCTTCCTCACCATGTGCATGCTCTGCATGGTCATGCTCTGCTACCGCCATTCCTATAAATAGGGCAGATAGCATGGTGAATATAAATGCCTGTAGAAAGGCTACTAATACTTCTATTACTGATATAAATAAAGTAAGGAATACAGATAAACCTGTAGATCCCACAGCACCAAACTGTGCTTTAAGTGTAATCATCAATGCGATCAAACTCATCACAACAAAGTGACCTGCGGTAATATTGGCAAACAAACGAATCAAGAGAGAGAAAGGCTTGGTGAACAAACCCAATAATTCAATAGGGATCAAGACAATCTTCATGATGACAGGTACATCAGGCATCCAGAAAATGTGCTTCCAATAATCCTTGTTACCGTTGAATTGAACAATAAAGAATGTGAATAAAGCCAAACAAACAGTTACTGCGATTTGACCTGTAATGTTAAAGCCAAATGGTGTCAAACCTAGAAGGTTGGCAATCCAAATCAGGAAAAACACCGTCAATAAATAAGGCATGAATTTTTTGTGCTTCTCTTCACCAATGTTGGGACTGGCAATCTCATCGCGTACATATAAAACCAACGGTTCCAACACACGGCCAAAACCTTTAGGAATCGCTCTTTTCTTGTATTGTTTTGCAAGACCAACAAACATAAATAGCAAAAGAACGCCTATCATCAACAATCCGAAAACAGATTTGGTAATGGAAAAATCAATGACTTTATGGGCATTAGTTGGGTGGTGCTCCTCATCAAAAGCAATGGTTGTAGATCCACCCTCCAACTCATAAATCCTACTGTGATATTTGGCAAGAGTAACATTGCCTTTTTGTACCAAAACGGAAGCGTCATCATCATGATGAAATTCTGAGGACATAAAAGCCTTTAACCCCTCTGTCGTCCACACTATAACCGGCAGTGGAAAGCCTATATGCGCTCGCTCACCGGCATTTGTTGTATAGGAAAATAGATGAAAATCATGCACATCCTTCAAGTGGTGCTCGATATATGACTTTATCTCGTCATCAGTGTTCACTTTACCGTCGTCCTCTGCATCGGTTATATGAACGTTGTGATCAGTCAAGTGTTCGTCATCCTGTGCTTGCAGCCCAGTAGATGCAGCAAGGAACAAGGCAAAAAAAGCTGTTTTTAAGTACGCTCTAAACATGAAAATCACGGTAAAAAGTTCGGTCTTCTAATTCGGGTGCAAATGTATGACAAAAAACAATCTTAAAATAGCAGATTTATTTTTGATTATTTGATGGTGTGGTTGGGAGGTTAGCTTTCGCGAAAGCGAACCCAATCAATTATCGTTGAGCCATTTAATTACGATGCCCACTTCAATAAATAGGAAGATGAAATAGGGTGCCAAAAACCCGAGTAGTTCTGCTTTTGAAAGTGCTGGATCCTCTGCAATGAGTTCTGGGAACAAAACGATCGCTGCGCCGCACTTGATAAAGATCAATCCTAGGAAACCGTATCCCAATTTATCGGGAACGTAGGAATGCACAAATTTTAAGGCGCTAACGGTTACAAAGGTTGCCGCTCCCAGAAAAATATAGATTCTTACAATCGAGATCGCAGGATCTACTATCCACCAGCCATGAAGGAAATAAGCGCCAACCGATAAAACTGCAACTACTATAAATGTCTTGAGGTAAAAATTCACTTGAAAGAATTAAAGGGCAAATATACGAGCCTTTGTGGGCAATCAGGAATTGCTATTGCTTCTCTTTACCTATGAAAGGTTGACCCAAAGAGGTGTTCATTACAGGTTGAAAAGCCCTCAGTTGTATAATTAGAGGAATGCCAAATCTTTCATTTATTAAACTGCTATGATAGCCAACAGTTACATGGTAATCCCTAAGCTGATTTTCCCTGCTTGTTGTTATCAAGCGATTTCACACCGCTATCCATAGTACAAGTCGCGTTGAATGTCGCGTCTGGCTCTACAGAAAGCTTGTGGGCATGTACATCACCTTCTATATGTGCATTGGCTTTTAGGGATAACAAGCCATCAACTTTCAAAGTTCCTGAAAAATAGCCTTCAATATCTGCACTGGAACATTCTAGGGTTCCCTCAATTTTGCCTTCCTTGCCTATGACAACCTTGGCGCTAGTGCGTAAAGTCCCGATAATTGCTCCATCGATTCTAAAACCTGCCTCACTCACAACGTCACCGGTAATTGTAGTTCCAGCGGCAATGCGATTTTGGGAGTTACCTACTACTTCACTGTTTTTGGTTGACTTTATCATTGCTATTTATTGGTTTTGTGCCTGATAAGCTTCCATACTCTTATACACCTGCACTATTTTGTAATTCTCTGTAGCTATGGTAATAGCATAACTGGGTAAATCTATACTGTTGCCCGTTTCTGCAAGATAGGCAGCAACTTCCTGCGCACGTTGATTGCTATTCAATCCATGGATTACCACCAGTGACTGTTCGGGAGAGTAAACATCTATTGAAAATGTAAGCTGGCTTCCCAGACTTCCCAATTGTTCTGTCAATTGGCCAGCTATTTTATCCTGCAACCCGGTATCAGTTGCATCAATAGCATACAGCAATTTAAAGCTGGTCAGATTGTCCTCTGGCAGAAACGTTTCTGGTATTTGTAACTTTTCGGCCTCTGCGGCTAGTATGGCAGCTTCTTCTCCTACTTCACTACCTGGATAGTTGAGTGCAATAAAGTCCAGGCCATCTTTATACGCCTGAAACCCATAAAGCCTTCCAGCCGCATAGGTTTTCAGAAGCTCCAGTTTAGGTACGATAGGGTCGCCACCGTAGCGTATGATCTGTTCTTCTGCCTGTGTTACTACTGCACTGAAGTTTCCTTGTGCGTACTGTTTGAATATTTGATTGTACACAGCATCTGGGCTGCCCGTGTTGTCCAATGCACTCTCGGGATTCTGTAGTATTTGTGCATATCTAGTGTCAGGATAATTTGTAATGATGGCAGATTTGTATTGTTCTGTTTTTAAGCTTCGACCTTGTTCCGCTTTCGTACTTCGACTCTGCTCAGCATAAACTCCAGCGAACTCATTTCCATTTCCATCACGACCCATCAAATACAGGTTATACAATGTAGGCAGCAACAATTTTTCCTCTGGTTCGTAGGTGAGCAACATCTCAAAACGGTCAATCGCTAGATCATTGCGCTTGAACTTTTCCTTGTACAAAACACCCAATTGGTAATAGGCGAAGTCACGGGCGTCTGCAACACTATCTAACGCAACCTGACCTCGCGGTAACTGATTGATATAGTAAGAAGCGAGATATTCTGGAGCCCCAGTGTTATCAATCGCGGTTACTTGATTTTCTGTTGCCTGATCGATCAACCCACTATTTGTGCTGGATAAACGCCAGTTGTCCTCTAAGGCTCGACCACCCCAGACAGACCTAAACTGTAATTTACCGCGGGCTACGGTTGCAGGAATGTAAAAATAAAAAGTAGGTTCACCACGAGTGATCGCCGGACCTGCGTTATCTATTGGGTCAACTGGTGGTGCTAAACTTCTAGTCGCAAGCGCATTTTGGGTTGTGATGGTGGACAGCGCCGTTTTTTGTTGAGCGAGGTTTGCCTCTTTGATATCGGCTTGTTCTGCCAGTTGGGCTTCCCTGTTTTTTAATTCTGTAATATAATCATTGTAAAAAGTGGCGCGTTGCTCGTCACTCATGGCGAGAACGTTCAGGATGCTATCAGCACTACGGCGGTTATTTTCATAGAGAATGATGTCTGCAAGATTTTCTCTCTTCTTCAAAACAGCCCGCTGCTCTCGTGATTTATCTACATATCTGGTTGATGCGCTGTCAAAATAATTTCCTGCCGTTTCAAAACGGGCTCCATCAAAACTGATTCGACCCAATGCATCATAGGTATTTCCCTGCAAATAGGCATCCCGATCGCCGGCCTTGAGTGATCTGTTGTAGTAGGTAATGGCGCCGTCTACACTATCTATAGATTCTAGATAAATGGCTTTTCTATAGTTGATCAAATCCAACCAAGGTCTGTTTTCCCGATTCTCTTCCAACTCATTTAATACAAAAAGCAGATCCTCATCACCCTCTTCAATGGTATCACGTAGCTTGATCTTTTCAATAAAAGCATTGATGTAATAATTGCGAGGTATTTTCCTGTGCAAATCGATGACCTCGTCAAAATGAGCAATTGCACTGTCACGTTGTCCCTGGCGAGCAAAGAGTTGACCTGCGATGTATTTATAGCGGCCTTCTGTCGCGCGGTCGCTTGTTTTCTGGGCAGCGCGGCTCATATAGATCAGGGCGCTGTCCGTTTTTTGAACATTGAGGTAAGCTTGTGCCAGCGTTGCATTTGCCAGAATCAATTCTTCCCTGTCGATGTCTAGGCTATCTTCTTTGATCAGGTTTTGGAGATTTTCAATGGCGATCTCGTTGTTTTCTAATCGCATGTTGGTTTTCTCCCGCCATATTTTTGCCTGCCTGATCTTGTCTGACTCGGGCATGAATTGTAGGACATAATTGAAAGCTTCTAACGCCGGAATAAACCGCTGGTCATAGTACCGCGCTTTTCCAAGCAGCATATAAGCTTCATCAATCTGTGGATTAACTTCCTCGCCATCGATTTGCATGCTATGTTTTTGCACGGCGATGACTGCCTTTTCTTCGGCACGTAAAAAATTGGGATCAGACTGCTTGTCCTGGCTTACGCGTATTTCATCTTGAACAGACAAACGTTCTACGGGAAGGATATCCCAATAATTGTCCCGATAATTCAGTTCTATATTTTCAAGCCCAGCCTCCAGGGCTACATTCCCATTGTATAATGCATTGAACTCCGTTCCCACTGCATGTAGATTGCGGGAGATAAAAGAATCGTTTTTACGGCTGCAACTGGCAATGACCAGTAGTAGGACCGCAATAAGAATAGTATAGAAAGAATTGTATCTCAAGAGAGCTCCTGTTTCTAGCTATCATAACTGTGGGACAGCTATGATATTGTGAATCGGCCAAAAATAAGGAATAAACCACATCTCTTAGAACATCAATTGCAAGAGCTTATTTGATCTTGATAATCCTGCTGTAGAAAATGCTTTTAAGTCCATACTCATCGCCAGATTGTTTCTTTTCAACATGAGGTCGCGGTGTCAATAGCATCACAAATGCAACGGGAAAGAGAATTCTAAAAAAAGTAGATACCGTGACAAATTGAAGTACAATTAAACTCAAGGTCAATAGACAAAACGCAATTACAAAGTAAATAAGGTAAGTTTTGAATCTTGCAGTCACGAAATCTTTATTTAAAATAATAGATTCTCTTGGAAAACAAACTTTTAAGCCCGTACACACGGCCGTCCTCTGTTTGTTCCACATGTGGTTTTGGTGCTAGAATCATTCCGATCGCTAATGGTATAAATGTTAACCACATGGATGGTTCTGGATAAAATTGCACCATGATATATCTGGCGATTAAAAAGACCACCATAAAACTGAGGCCGTAGATAAGAAATACTTTGATCTTAGGAGACATAGTTATTCTTGTTCAGAAATTGGATTTGGGATACCACTGTGTACCGCTGTGGCGTGCAACTCACTAATTCCCATAAAGTAGTTTTCCAGTTCAGGCAGTGTAGTGGCATCCTTGATCTTGTCCATGACCACCTTTCCTTTTTCCAGCAAGACTACCCGCTGGGCAACCTCAGTCACGTGGGCAAGGTCGTGGCTGGAGATAAGCATGGTCACATTAGGATTGCTGGATAAATCTTTAATAATAGCCTTCAGTCGTATTTGTGTTGATGGATCTAGATTTGCAAATGGCTCATCAAGAATGATAACTTCTGGATCACCTATCAATGCAGCGATAATGCCTACCTTTTTCTGGTTACCCTTGGACAAATCACGCAGGTATTTTTTCTGGCCTATGGCTTCACCGTTAAAGAAATCGGCATGTTTTACCATGAGGGTATCAATATCACCTTTAGTCTGCCCGCGCAGTTCGCCTATAAAGTAGAAATACTCCTCTGGCGTTAGGTAACCTATTAGGAAACTCTCGTCCACAAAAGCACTTGTAAATGGCTTCCAATCCTCACTTTGATTTATTTGAACATCATTGGAAAGAATATGGCCGGTCGTAGGTTCGATCAAGTCAAGAAACAGGGAGAAAAGGGTCGTCTTCCCGGCGCCATTATTTCCTACCAGACCTATACTCTGACCACGCGGAATCTCCAGGTGATCGATATCCAGTACCGCAATGTCATTATATCTTTTCGAAAGGTTGTTTATTTTGATCATGGTTGCAATGTGTTATTCGTCGTGTAAAATTTTGTGAGCGATTCCGTTTTCGTACTTCGACTACGCTCAGTATAAACTTGGTGTTTGTTCCGCTTTCGCGAAAGCGAAATAATTAAAAATGCGAAATAACCATCAATCTTTCTGCGCATAGGCAGCAATGGTGTCGTATTTCTCGTTTTTATAGATATTCTCGATCCAAGTAAACATCTTATCGCGGAAGAGCAGTCCCAACAATCCAGTGACCGCAATGGCGATAAAACCAGCACCGTCGCTTATTGTAAGGGCAAAGGCGTAGTAAATCCCTACCGGCAAAATCATCTTAGGGATCGTGAGTAACAATGTCTTCACATTAAACGCCTTACTATCGCCGAATGCCTTTTTATTGCTGGTCAGATCAATGGGAGTTTTTACATATGCACCGCCCAACAACGT